>DATGFK010000105.1:0-3358 GCA_035309185.1 Aggregatilineales bacterium | reverse complement strand
TCTCGCCACTGCGTAATAGTTCTACCGTCGCCACCAGGCGCTCAAAAGGAATATCTTCCAGGTGCATCGCTTCCGCCCTGGCTACCAGGTCGCCGCCAACGTCCGGCATTGGCGACTGGTGTACTCGATCATGCTGGTCGAGTGCGTTCATACGTTAAAACTCCTCAACTCTGATAATTCCACAATGCCGATAAGGGGCATTGTAGAGAGCATACCAGGCTCTTGTGATATTTACGTGATATACATATTAAAGTTTCGTGAAAAATTGCACGACGGCTTCATGGTCGTATTCTGTGAAAATGTCCAGAACCAGAATCTCGATTTGAACGTATAATCCAGTGGCGCTTTGGGATTCACCGAGGGGAGATTAGGGTGCCTGCAACAGTATTGGTTGGTGCGCAGTGGGGGGACGAGGGGAAAGGCCGCGTGGCGGATTGGTTGGCGGCGCAGGCTGACATCGTGGCGCGTTTTGCAGGGGGCGATAACGCGGGACACACGGTACGGGTCGGCGAGGAGACTTTTAAGTTACACGTGATCCCGTCGGGGATTTTGCACGAGAAGGTGCTTTGTATTATTGGCGCTGGCACGGTGATCAACCCGCTGACTCTGCTTCACGAACTGGAGTCCCTGCGCAAGTCTGGGGTCGAGGTGACACCGGATCGCCTGCTGATAGACGCGCGGGCGCACATCATCACGCCCGCGCACCTCGCGCTGGATGCGGCTAGCGAGGCGGCGCTGGGCAGTGACGCAATCGGCACGACAAAACGCGGGATCGGCCCGGCCTATTCAAGCAAGATGGCGCGTACGGGCATCCGCGCCCACAGCATGGGCGACCCGGAACAGTTCGGCGATGCGATCCAGAAAGCCGTCGAGGAGGGCAACCGCACGCTGGAAGCCCTTTACGGTCAGAAGGCCTCGGATAGCACGCCCACTGTCGCGCAATACGTGGATGCAGCCCGGCGGCTCAAACCCTTTATCGGGGATGGCGTGGCGAAGCTCCAGGATGCCCTGGAGG
Organism: Aggregatilineales bacterium; assembly: GCA_035309185.1. Classification (GTDB taxonomy): domain Bacteria; phylum Chloroflexota; class Anaerolineae; order Aggregatilineales; family UBA2796; genus DATGFK01. Next base: position 2,343 of record DATGFK010000105.1, on the reverse strand, counting down.
CCCGCAAAAGCGTCCTGTGCGAAGGCGCGCAGGGAACCTTTTTGGACATTGATCACGGCATGTACCCGTTCGTGACCAGTTCCTCGCCTACGGTGGGCGGCGCACTGACCGGACTCGGCTTCGGGCCACATCACATCCGGCGCGTGGTGGGCGCAGCCAAAGCCTTCAGTACGCGCGTGGGCAGCGGGCCATTCCCGACAGAGCTGTTTGGGGCCTTGGGAGACCGGCTGCGCGGCACTGGCGAGAATCCCTGGGACGAATACGGCACGACGACGGGCCGCCCTCGCCGCTGCGGCTGGCTGGACGCCGTGTCGCTGCGTTACGCCGCCCGGCTCAATGGGATGACCGAACTGTTTCTCAATAAGCTCGACGTGCTCAGCGACCTGGATATGGTCAAGATCGCCGTCGCCTATGCTATTGATGGCAAGCGCGTGACGACGATGCCCTACGATCTAGCGGTGTTGGCGAAGGCCGAACCGGTCTATCTTGAACTGTCCGGCTGGAAAGGCGACATCACAGGCGCACGCAAGTTAAATGACTTGCCGACCCAGGCACGGGCTTACGTCGAGGAAGTATCGCGGATCGTCGGCGTGACGGTCACGGGCATTGGCGTTGGCCCGGCGCGCGACCAGATGGTGCTGACTTAATCGGTCGGGATAGCTGAGCAAACCATTCAGGCTTGGGGTTAATGAATCATCAGGCGACTTCGACGGCGACAGGTTCGATTCGCCGCCTGTCGCCTGCTTCGGTCAGGTGCCCAGCCATGATCTTCGGATCGTGCTGGAAGAGGATCAGGGCGTTGGTTTCCAAGGCCCATTTTGTCCAGCGGCGCTTTGACTCCAGCGTCTCCAGGGGTTCGACATCGTAGGCCGTCATCCAGGCGATGCGTTCAAAGTGAACGGCATAGCTTGCCAGATCGGCCACGAACAGCGCCTGCTGACCGCCGCTCTGAAAGAGGATCGCCATGTGCGCGGGGGTATGTCCGCGCGTGACGACGCCATGAATGCCCGGCACGATCTCCGTGTCACCGTGGAGCAGGCGCATCTGGCCGGACTCGACAAGCGGTTGGTAATTGACGGGGAAATACGTCGCCCTTGTCCGCTCGTTGGGGCGCATGGCGTCGTCATATTCCCGGCTTTGCGTCACGTACTGCGCGTTTGGAAACACGGGCCTGACGCTGACTCCCTCTTCCAGCCAGGCGGTATTGCCCGCGCAGTGATCGGCATGGAGGTGGGTGTCAATCACCAGGTCAACGCCCTCCGGCTTCACGCCCAGCCGCGCAAGACCATCTAACAAGCCACCGTGGGGCCGCACCAGGCTCCATGTTTGCTGCTGCTTGGGACTGAGCTTCGTCCCCAGGCCCGTATCCACGACGATGGTTTTGCCCGCGTGCCTGACCAGCAAACAGTGGAGCGTCATCGGTATGAGATTGTTCGAATCGGGTTCTAAGATCGTGTGATACAGTGCGCGCGGCGTCAGGCCGAACGGGCCGCCCGCGTCTACGTGAACGATCCCGTCACTGACGACGGCAATTTCAATGTCGCCGATGTGTAACATAAGGCTCCAGGTCAGGATTCCTTAACTGCCGTCATCGCCCTGGTGAAGTCTTCGATGAGCTGGGTCTTTTCCGCCGCAGGAAGAAAAGCGCAATTGGCGCTGCTCATGACCGTCTTCTTGATCTCGTCGAGAGTCATACCCAGCCGATAGCGGGCCAGGATCAGCTCGTCGCTCAACGTGATGTTGCTGATGGAGGGATCGTCGGTGTTGATGGTGGTTTTCAACCCCAGTTGGGTCATATCGCGTAAAGGATGTTGTTCCAGGTTAGGGACGGCCCCACTTTGCACGTTGCTCGTTGGGCAGACTTCAAAGGCAATGCCCTTTTCCAGCGCCAGGCGGGAAATCCGGTTATCTTCTACCACTCGGACGCCATGCCCGATCCGGTCGGCGCCCATGCTTACAATCGCGTCGCGGACGTTGTGAGGCCCGGCCCACTCCCCGGCATGGATGGTGATGCCAAAGCCTGCCTTGCGTCCCTGTTCAAACAGGGCGTGGAACGGCTCAAAGTCAAAGTCGGACTCCTGCCCAGCCAGGTCAATGCCGACCACGCCTCGATCCTTGTAAGCCAGTGCCGCTTCCAGGGTACGTTCGCCTTCTTTGGCGCTCTCGTGGCGATTCATCGAAACGATCAGGCGGACTTTGATCTTGCCATCGGCCTGCGCCTGTGTGACGGCGTTGCAAACCCAGCGCACCACGTCGTTAAAGGCAAAGTTCATCAATTTCGAGAGTGCCTTGGGCGTAAAACGTAGTTCCATATATTTGACATTGTCGGCAGCCGCATCTTAG
>DATGFK010000104.1:0-3231 GCA_035309185.1 Aggregatilineales bacterium | reverse complement strand
CGCGCAACGTGTACGTCCTGTTCAACACCAACGCCACTTTGCTCAGCGCCGAATGGTCGCATAAGTTGATCGACAGCGGCCTGGACGAAATTCGCTGCTCGATCGACGGTGCCGATCCACAAACGTATGCTCAAATTCGCGGGCTGCCGCTGCTGCACAAATTGGTGCGCAACCTGGCCGAATTCATCCGTATTCAGCGCGAAGTTGGGGCGAGCAAACCGCGTGCCTCGCTGTGGATGACGGGCATGAAAGAAAACGTGGCCGAAATCCCGGACGTGCTCCGGCTGGCGGCGCGTATCGGTGTGTCTGAAGTGTACGTCCAGCGTATGGTCTATTACGCCGATCCAGCTGTCGCTTCTACGCCGGGCATGATGGACGCCGGGCACGGCCTTTATGACGACTACAACGTCCAGGTCGAAGACGCGATTGCTGAGGCCGAAAAATTGGCCGCCGAACTCGGCGTGACGTTCAAAGCGTCGGGAGCAACCACTCCGAGGCACAGCCTGGAAGCCAGCCGCGCTCCTGATCCGCATCCCTGGCAGGGCTGCTTGCGACCCTGGACGACAGCCTACGTCACGGCCAACGGGAACGTGCTGCCGTGCTGCATTGCCCCCTTCGCCACGACCGACTACGAAAGCCTGAAAATGGGCAATCTGTTTGAACGCCCATTTGTTGAAATCTGGAACGGCGACCGCTACCAGGAATGGCGGCGCAAATTGCTAAGTGACCAACCCCACCCGGCCTGTGCGGGCTGCGGTGTCCATTGGAGTTTGTAACAGTCGCAATGGGTCGTGGCTTGCCCGACCCACTTCTTTAACGAAAACGAGGAGCTTTTCAAAATGGAAGCAGTGAAAGCATCGTCAACAACCTATCTGGATGTAACCGATCAAATCGTCAAGGATGTGATCGAACCAAATGCCATCGAAGTCGATCAAAACGGGACATTCCCCCGCGAGTCGTTCGATGCACTCGGCCAGTCTGGATTGCTCGGCTTGATCAGCGCAATCGAAGTCGGCGGCCTGGGGCAAGGATTTCGGGCAGCGGTCGAAGTAGTTGAGCGAGTCAGCCGTGCATGTGCATCGTCGGGGATGGTCTTGTGTATGCACTACGCCGCGACGGCGGTCCTGGAAGCATATGGCCCCCGTGAGATACGTGAAGCGATCGCCGCCGGGAAGCACCTGACCACGCTGGCTTTTTCCGAAGCCGGATCACGCAGCCAGTTCTGGGCGCCGCTCAGCACCGCAACAGCGTCCAATGGTCACGTTCAGTTGGATGCCAACAAAAGCTGGATCACCGGGGCGGGCGAAGTCGATAGCTACGTCTGGTCGAGCAAACCGCTGGCTGCCGACGGAGCAAGTACGATCTGGCTGGTACAGGCCAAAGCGCCGGGCTTGCGCATCGTTGCGCCGTTCAACGGCCTGGGGATGCGTGGCAATTCGTCTAGCCCAGTTGTGGCCGAAGGATTGAACGTCGATCGCGCCGCATTACTTGGCAAGGATGGTGATGGCTTCAACGTGATGATGGGCGTCGTGCTGCCTTATTTCCAACTGATGAACGCCGCCGTATCGGTCGGCATAATGGATGCAGCCACGACCAAGACAGCAGCGCACGTCGGCGGGGCAAAGCTCGAACACCTTAGCCAGTCGTTGGCTGATCTGCCGACTATTCGCGCTTACGTCGCCCGGATGCGCGTCAAAACCGACCTGGTGCGCGCGTTGCTGATTGACTCAGTTGCCGCCCTCGAAGGCAACCGACCAGATGCCATGCTCCGCGTCCTGGAAGTCAAGGCAGCGGCGGGTGAAGCGGCTACCGAAGTAACGGACCTTGGTATGCGCGTGTGTGGCGGCGCAGCCTTTCGGAAAGAAGTCGGCGTTGAGCGTCACTTCCGTGATGCGCGAGCAGCGACCGTCATGGCGCCCACCACCGATGCGCTGTACGAATTCATCGGGCGGGCAGTATGCGGCCTGCCGTTGTTCTAAGGATTCCACCATGTCGAATTTCCGACCGGGCGTTGTGGTGTTGGGCGCTGTCGCTTATGCTCCCAAAGTGATCACCATCTGGGAAGGGTTTAAGGAGTATTTCGTCAAGCATGACTTGCCATTCGACTACATCCTCTATTCCAATTACGAAACACAGGTCGAAGCACTCCTTGCCGGGCACATCGACGTTGCCTGGAACTCGCCGCTGGCATGGATTCGCACCGAACGATTGGCCTCTGCACATGGCAAAAAAGCGCACGCTCTGGCAATGCGTGACGCCGACTGCGACCTGACTTCGATTATCCTGGTCAAAGCCGATTCACCGGTTCAGACCGTTGCCGATCTGAAAGGCAAAACGGTGGCCGTCGGCGCGGTCGATTCACCCCAGGCAACTTTGCTGCCGTTGGAAGTGATCCGCTCGGCGGGACTGGAGCCGGGCCGCGATTTCACCGTTCAGCAGCACAACGTATTGAGCGGCAAGCACGGCGATCACGTCGGCGGCGAATCGGATGCAGTAAGCGCCCTGTGGCACGACCAGGCTGACGCAGCTTGCATCCTCAAGGCCAATTACCCAGTTTTCGTTCAGCAAGGATTTGTTCCGGCGGATAAACTCCGTGTGTTGGCCGAAACGCCGCGCTTCGATCACTGTAACTTCACCGCTATCCAGGACGTGACGCCACTCCTTGCCCGTTTCCGCGAACTGTTGCTAAACATGCGGTTCGATGATCCCAAAGCGCACTCGTTTATGGAGATGGAAGGCGTCAAACGCTGGTTGGATGGCCGCACCGAAGGCTATCGTCCGCTAGTCTCAGCAGTCGATCACCAGCATTTTTACGCTCCCGACGGGCAGATCGCTGTTAAAGACTACTCGTACTGACGCCGAGTTTAGGCGCGGTGCTCAAGCCACCGCGCTTAATTTCCGGTCATTAAATCCTCAGCTATGCCCGATCGCTCAAAAATCGCCCTGGTCGGTATCGGCATTTTATCGTTTGTGCCCTACGCGGGGGCACTTGTGCAAGGCCAATTCCGACCGGGCGGTATCCTGGTATTTTTCCCCGCCTTTTTCGCGGCGTTTGTACTATATATCCTCGCCGTCTTGCTGATCCTGCGCCTGAAATCGCCTGAATCTGGTTCGCGGCAAATGCTGGCGATCATTTTCGGCTTTGCACTGGTCTTTAATGCGCTTCTTTTGCCGATGCGCCCGACGCTGTCCGACGACCTGTACCGATACGTGTGGGATGGGCGAGTGCAA
>DATGFK010000103.1:0-6040 GCA_035309185.1 Aggregatilineales bacterium | reverse complement strand
ACAAAGTGACATTCACGTGCCCAATAGGCTTAAAAAGACGGACTCCATCGAGTGGTCTTAACCGCCCTGAATGACCACAAAATACGAGGCAAGAAAGTGGATGGGCGTAAAGTTACCCTGGACACCACCCGCCACTTGGCTCAATTCGGCGTCGCTCAGTTCTCCCGCTTTCTCGGCCCGGATCACGTCCATTAGTTCGTCGGCGTTAAAGTCGAAGCCTGCTTCCGAGGCAATCCGGATCAGTTCATGTGAATCGTTGGGCGTGACCCGCTTGACCTTATCATGCAAGGTCTTGTCCACCATCACCTTATCCCCAAACGCGAGAATAGCTTGCTTGCTCATAGGTGCCTCCAACTCTTAAAGATATGCGTCCAGTATATCTATTTGATCGTCTAGAAATCGTCAATTCGACCTACGCAGTACACGTATCAAAATGCACCATCAGCAGACGTAAAGTGTCAATTACATGCCCAATCCGCTTAAAAAGGCGGCCTCCCCTGCGGCGGATTCAGGTTTAGGGGCGACCCTATGTGGTCGCCCGTTTCTGGTAGCCATTCATGACCTACCCTCAATTGGGCCGGGCGATAGGGGCAGCCCCCTACGCCTGACTCGTTGCGATTCCCGGAACGTCACCTGTTGCCGCTGGACGCCGGGAGCGCCGCGTCGTACTGGGAGGCGTGGGCGGCTTGGGTTTGCGTGGCGTGCGGCTCGGCGCCGCTTTTTCGGCAGCCAGCGCCCCTTGCAGCACCTCCTCCATTCCCTCGACATACACGATCTGAAGTTCGCGCAAGACCTTCTTGGGCAATTCGGTGATGTCCTTTTGATTGCGGGCCGGAACAAACACCTTCTTGATCCCCGCCCGATGCGCGGCCAGGAGCTTTTCGCGGATTCCGCCGACGGCCAGCACCCGCCCGCGCAGCGTGATCTCGCCGGTCATGGCGACAGTTTTGTAAATCTTGCGCTGCGTGAAGGCTGAAATCAGCGCGGTAGCCAGGGTAATCCCCGCAGAAGGGCCATCTTTGGGGACTGCGCCTTCCGGCACGTGCAGGTGAATGTCCGTCTTCTCGAAGATGTTTTCCTTCAGTCCCAGCGCCTTGGCGCGGCTCCGTGTGTAGCTGAGCGCCGCCTGTGCCGACTCTTGCATGACCTCGCCCAACTGCCCCGTAAGCATGAGTCCGCCTTTGCCGGGCATCAGTGTGACTTCGATAGGCATGATGTCACCACCGTATTCTGTCCAGGCCAGACCCGTCGCGATGCCCACCTGATCTGACTCCTCGAGCTTGCTTTGCAGGTAGTGAGGCGGGCCGAGGTAGCGCAGCAGGCTTTCCGACGTGACGTGATGCTTAAAAGGTTTGTCCCCAGCCACTCGGCGCGCCACTTTGCGGCACACGTTGGCGATCTCGCGTTCCAGGTTGCGCACACCCGCTTCGTAGGTGTATTCACGGATCATTACTTGCAGGGCCGGGTCGTCGAAACGTAAACCCTTTTCCTTGAGGCCGTGCTGTTCAAGCTGGCGCGGCACCAGGAAACGTTTGGCGATGGACAGCTTTTCTTCTTCCGAATACCCGGCAAATTCGATCACTTCCAGGCGATCCAGCAGTGCAGGCGGCACCGGATCGAGCAGGTTAGCGGTGGTGATAAACATCACCCTGGATAGGTCGTAAGCCACCTCCAGGTAGTGATCCGAGAATGCGTTGTTCTGTTCCGGGTCGAGCACTTCCAGCAGGGCCGAAGACGGATCGCCGCGAAAGTCCTGGCCCAGCTTGTCAATTTCGTCCAGCATAAACACAGGATTGACCGTCCCGGCCCGCCGGATGGTTTGCAGGATGCGGCCCGGCAGCGCGCCGATGTACGTGCGGCGGTGCCCGCGAATCTCGGCTTCGTCGCGCACCCCGCCCAGGCTCACCCGCACAAATTCGCGGCCCAGGGCGCGGGCGATGCTGCGTCCAAGCGACGTTTTACCCGTTCCAGGCGGCCCCACGAAGCATAGGATCGGCGTTCGCATTTTATCCGGCGCGAGCTTGCGGACGGCAATATGTTCCAGAATGCGGTCTTTGGCGCGCGGCAGGCCGAAATGTTCTTCGTTGAGAACCTTCGCCGCGTGGTTGATGTCCAGGTTGTCTTCAGTGGCCTTCGTCCAGGGCAGGTCAATCAGCCAATCCAGGTAGGTGCGGATAATACCAACCTCCGGGGCCATCGGCGGCATCATCTGGAGACGGCTGATCTCCTTAAGCGCCTTCTCCTGGATGTCTTTGGGCATTTGGGCGGCGTCAATCTTTGTGCGCAGTTCTGTCACTTCCTGCTGAAAGACATCCGTTTCCCCCAGTTCGGACTGGATCACGCGCATTTGTTCACGCAAATACAGTTCGCGCTGGTTACGATCCACCTCTTGCTGCACCTGCGAATTGATCTGCTCTTCGAGTTGTAGCATATCCAGTTCGCGGCCCAGCACCACGCTGATCCGCTGTAGCCGCTCAACCGGATCGATCAGTTCGAGGATTGACTGGCGTTCTTCGATGTTCAAATCCAGGGTCGAGGCGATCAGGTCGGCCAACGCGCCCGGCTCGTCCACGTTCATGGCGTAGACGTAGGCTTCCTCCGGCAGATTCTGGTTGAGTTCGACACACTTCTCAAACAGGGTAGTCACGGCTCGCATGAGGGCATCGGTCTCGCGGTTCTTGATCCTGGCTTCCACAACAGGCCGAGCCTTGACGCGGAAATAGGGTTCCGTCTGCAAAAATTCGACCACTTCGACGCGGCGGCGGCCCTGCGCAAGCACACTGGTCGCGCCATCCGGCATCCGCATCAGCCGACCCAGGGCAATCTCCGTGCCGAACAGGTACAGATCGTCGGGCGTCGGCTCCGTCAGATTGTTGTTAATCTGCGCGACAGCGATCACTGTCTGGTTTTTGCCCTGCGCAGCCGTGATGGCCGCCAACGAACGGTCTCGCGCCACGAACAGCGGCGCAATCATCGTCGGGTAGACGACCATATCACGCAGTGGAATGAGCGCTACGGTCATTAACCCTTCGGAATCGAGCTTGGCTTCCGGGACTTTGTAAAAATCGCTAATTCCCTGACCGAACATTAGGTTGTTTTCCTTGTCAATTACAGCCGGTTACAGCTTTGGCTATTAAGCGTGTTGCTGTAACGACTGAACAGTCGTCTCGTCAAGATAGGCCGCGCGGGCGGGTTGCAGGCCCAGGATCGTTCTGATCTCGCCCACAATTGAAAGCGAGCCGGTCACGCAGATGAGATCGCGCGGGCCGCACAGCGCCTCAGCTCGCGCCAGCGCTTCTTCGGCAGCCGGGATGGTTTCCAGCGCTCCCGCATAAAGAGCCTGGTGGGCCAGTTCCGCCAGTTGATCGGTGCTGAAGGCGCGCGAATTAATCGCCTGCATCAGGATCACATGGGATGCCTGGGGCAAGAGCGCGTGGAACATGCCCTGCACATCTTTGTCCGCGAACGCGCCGAAGACCAGGATCAGACGTTCGTAGGTGAAGTCAGCCTTGAGCGCAGCCATCAGCCGCTCGGCGGAATCACGGTTGTGGGCCACATCCAGAACCAGCCACGGCGCGCGCCGGACGACTTCCAGGCGACCCGGCCAGTTGACGAGGCGCAGGCCCGCGCGTGTGGCCTCTTCCGTGACGCTACGCGCAATGGTCGGATTGGCGGCGCGGGCATGGTTCAAAGCGGCCAGGGCGACGCTCCCGTTTACGGCCTGATGTTGGCCGAGCAGTGGCGTCCAGTAGCGCTGCCATGCCCGACCGGGGAGATGCGCCGTGAAAGCCTGACCGTACTCATCGCCGGACTGGGCTTCAAACAGGAAATCGCGGCCGACCAGAGTCAGCGGAGCGCCGCGTTCTTGCGCCGTTTGTTCCAGCACTTTCAGCGCTTCGGCAGGCTGCGGCGCGCTGACGACCGGAATGCCTGGCTTCACGATACCCGCCTTCTCGAAGGCGATCTCCGCCAGGGTGTTGCCCAGCAAGTGTATGTGATCGTAGCTGAGGCTGGTGATCACCGACACCAGCGGAGCCTTCACGATATTGGTCGCATCCAGCCGACCACCCAGGCCCACCTCGATCACGGCCACGTCTACGTCCGCGTCGGCAAAATACTGGAAGCCAATGGCCGTGATCACCTCGAACCAGGTAAGGCCAGGAATCCGCTCGACCAGGGGCTTGATCCTTTCGACCAGCGAAGCCATCTGTTCAGGAGGGATCAGCTCGTTGTTGACCCGGAAGCGTTCACGAAAATCCTGCAAGTGCGGAGAAGAATACAGTCCGACTTTCAGACCTGCGGCCTGGAGCACGCTGGCACACATGGCGCTGACAGAGCCTTTGCCTTTGGTGCCCGTGACGTGGATGATCGGATAGGTTTCCTGCGGATCGCCCAACTCTGCCATGAGCTGACGGGGCCGCGCCAGGCTGATCACGTCCGGCGTATAGCGCTCTGGACGCTTCACTTCATAGTTGATCAAGCTATACAAATAATCGAGCGCTTCGTCGTAATTGAGGGGATTTGCAGACATGGCCCTGCCTGGACTCAAATGGCGCCTAACGCGCCGCTGTTGAAAGTTGATCTCGCTTTGTTGCGGGTCATAGGTTGATCTTAACGCCCGAAAGGGTGCTTGCCAAGTCGCAAAACATCGGTAATTCGTTAGAGTTTTACAGGAATTGTTTCTTGATAATGGGCTGTATTAGGATATACTTATTCGGTTTCCGAACTTGCGAAAGGAACTGGAGAATGCTAGATAAAGTAGCCGATGGTGCTGTCGTCAGCCTGACCTATACACTGAAGTTGACCAACGGGGAAGTGATCGACTTTTCGGAAGACGATGAACCGCTGGAATACCTGCACGGAGCGGATAATATTGTGCCGGGTCTGGAACGCCAATTGACAGGCCTTAAGGTAGGCGACAAGAAAAAGGTCGAGGTCGAGCCGGTGGACGGCTACGGCGCTTATGATCCCGAAGATGTGGAAGTAGTTGAACGCGAAAAGCTGCCCAAGGACTTGCACCTCAAGCTGGGGATGTTCCTGGCTGTGGGCGATGAAGAGGGCAATATGTCCGAGGCCTACGTGCGCGAGGTCACACCCAAGCAGGTGACGCTGGACTTCAACCACCCACTGGCCGGGCAAAAGCTGCTGTTTGACGTGGAAGTCGTGGACATCCGCGAGGCAACCACTGATGAACTGGCGCACGGCCATCCACACGGTCTGGGCCACGAACACGACGATGATGACCTGGATTTTGATGAGGATGACGAGGAATTCGATTTTGAGGACGATGAGGACGACGACAACCTGGTTGATTTCCTTGATCTGGATGACGAAGACGACAAACCCGGCAATCATGCGCACTGACCTGCGCATTGAGTTGACGCGACCAGACCTCAACGACTTCGCATGGTTCGCCTGATCCTCGCCTCAAGTTCGCCGCGCCGCTCCCAACTGCTGCGCGAGGCCGGGATCACATTCGATCTGGCCCGTCCAGATATTGACGAAACGCCGCATCCTGGCGAAGGGCCTGAAACTTACGTGCTGCGCCTGAGCCAGGAAAAGGCAGGCGCAATCCCGGCAGAGCATCATACGCTCGTCCTGAGCGCAGATACGACAGTCGCCGACGGCCAGGAAATCCTGGGTAAGCCTGCGCACCCCGACGATGCAACTGCGATGCTGCGCCAATTGGAGGGCAGGACGCATACTGTCCATACAGGTGTTAGCCTGCGCGACAATTCCAAGGGGGAGGCAGGACATCTATCCTCGAAGTTGACCACTTCCCGCGTCACGATGCGGCCTTTTTCTGAAGCTGAAATTGCTGCTTACGTCGCGTCAGGCGATCCGCTGGGCAAGGCAGGCAGCTACGCGATCCAGAACAGCGCCTTTCGCCCGGTTTCCGCGCTCGAAGGCTGTTATACCAATGTCGTCGGGCTGCCGGTTTGTGTCGTGTGCGAAATGCTGCGTGACTGCGGCATGGACGTGCCTCACGCGCCACCCTGTTCGCCATCCAAGCTGCCCTGCGTGATGGGCAGGGCAGACT
>DATGFK010000102.1:0-7641 GCA_035309185.1 Aggregatilineales bacterium | reverse complement strand
TCGGCGCTCCAGGCCAGGGAGGAGACGGGCTGTGCGTGTTCGGAAAAGGTGAAGATCGGCTGCTGTGAAGCTATATCCCAGACTCGCACCCCACCATCCACACTGCCCCCTGCCATCAGCGATCCGTCTGGTGACCAGGCCACAGCGCTCAGTGGCCCACTGTGCGCTTGCAGTAGTTGGCTCGACTGGATGATGCCCGGTATCGGCCACGTCGGATGGCGCAACTGATCCGAGTTAAAATGCCACAGGCGAAGCGTGTTGTCTGCGCTGAGGGTGAGCAATGTGTCGCTCGAAGTCCAGCCCATAGCATGGATAGCGCCATGATGGGCATATTGCTTGGACAGCAGCGCGCCGGTTTCCGCATCCCAAATCTGCAACTGAAAGTAGGGAAAATCCCCGCCTGTGGCGATCATCCGGCCATCGCTGTTCCAGGCGACAGAATCGGCGTAGTCGGTCTGAATGGTCATCAGCAAATTGCCGCTGTGAGCATCCCGAATCTGCAAGGCGTTGAGTGACGCATCGGGATCGTTCATCGGCGCGTAAGCCGAGGCGATGGCGATTTTTTGGCCGTCGGGACTCCAGGTGGCGCTGGTTCTCGTACTGGGAATGACAAACTCAAATTCCTTCGTGAAGCCATCGACGTTCCAAACGGCTATGGGGCCATCCCCGCTGGTGAGAACGTGCTTCCCGTCTGGACTGAACGACAGATCGTGTCCGCCAGTGATGCCGGTAAACCGCCTGAGCAGCCTACCCGAACCGGCGTCCCAGAGTTGGAGCGACTGCTGGCCTCGTGTCAGCAAACGTGTGCCGTCGGGAGTCCAGGTCACGGCGTAGATAGCGTCGCCAGGCAGGTCTAAAGTCAACCGCACCTGGCGTGATGCAATATCCCAGACGTAGGCCACATGATCTGGCGAAAAGCCTTCGCCCCCGATATTGGCTGTGGCTAGTTGTGTGCCATCGCTGTTCCAGGCAAGCCAGGCACCCGATGGCGCTGCCAAGTGAGCGACATCATGGAAAGCTTGGTCATACAGCCAAAGCCCTGGGTCGCCACTGCTGACGGCAAAGCGCTGTCCATCGGGACTCCAGGCCGCCGCGAGGATAGGGCCACGTCCGAGCGTCGCTGTCTCTCGGTAGGCGACGGACAGTTGCGCGAAGGCGGCTGAGGAAGCAATCAGCATCATTCCGCAAAGGGCCGTGAGAAGCCAGAGGGGTTTTTTCATGCCAGACTGAAACACCTCACAATCGTCCCATTACGGAAAGTTGCTCCACAACTCCAGGATCGGGTAAGCACCGAAGCCATGCCATGCTTCAGCATGATAGTTTTTGACCCAAAAACGAGCCGAATCGGAGGCCCCAGCCAGGATGAGACCATCGGAGGGCAGGTTCCTATTGACCTGGCTCTCTGCTTCGTCGATCTTGATGCCAAGGCTGTAGTTGTTGCAAACGAGTGCGATGGACCCCGCACCCCCGGTCGGCCATGCCGAAATATAGCGAGGAAAAGCGCATAGACTCATCAGGTCTCCGACTGTGATGTCCTGGAAGTCAAAAGTGATCAGCTCGACGATGTTGTCCTGATAAAAATCATCGGGCAACAGGGCAATACTGAGCCCGGTAAGATCGTTGTCGAGCCGAAGACGAAGGAGGTTGGCAGAGAGCGTGTAGCCAGGCGTATTGCCGTAGACTTCTTTGATGCGCTGCAATGCGTCATTCATTCTGGTTTTTCCAGGAACGATGCCGATCCAGCATGGCACCACACAGTCCGTGAGGTGCAACATTTCCAGGCGATCTGAGACTGGCTGTGCCTGTTCAAAGGCGTTTACACCGCCAATCGAGGCAGTCAGCAAGATAATCACACTACCCGTCAAATATATCAGTGTACGCATGGTAACACTGTAGACAAAGGGCCGCCAAGCTGCTCGACGCTCAGGCCACGCCATTCCGACGGTCCGTATAACCCTACAATACGGACAGATGGCAACATCGGCGCATTCGACTCACTCGTGCCAATTGACCTACCATTCTTCGGATTTTGTCTGCCTAGATGACAACAGAAGGCACTCAGGGGAGAATCAACCTACTGGAAGCAATAACGCCAGAGCCCGATGGAAATGGGCAACTGGCAGGAATGGGGGCAACTGGACGATGACGGAAAATCTGCCTTCAGCACAGACGAGGCAAATCGAATCCCTTCGCGATGCCGTTCGCCTTCGGCCATCCATGTACTTCGGTAGCCTCAGCGTCAGCACGCTCCATGAATTCATCTGCAATGTCCTGGATCACCCCTTAAACGCAGCCCTGGAGGGCCATTGCACCCGAATTGAAATTGTCATACGCGACGGAAACGTCGTTACCATTCGGGATAATGGACAGGGCCTGCCCATAAATCCTGGATCGGGATCAGAACAGCGAGTGCATCCGCTTTCCCCAACCGATAACCGAGTCGATAGGCCACATTACCGCATCCAGGCCAGCCGCCACGCCATGGGCCTGCCTGTTATCAACGCGGTTTGCAGCAGCTTCAGCGTCGAAATCAAACGGGATGGTTTTGTGTGGGAACAGCGATTTAAAGATGGGCTACCACGATCCAGCCTCGAGCAAACGCGATCCCTGTCCGACGGCGAAGCGACCGGAACGAGTGTCACGTTCGTTCCGGATACCACCATTTTTCAGGCCGGAGAATTTGACGCGACGCCGTTATTGCGGCGCTTGCGTGAGCTGACTTATCTCGTGCCGGACCTGACGATTGTCGTAGAAGACCTGCGATCTGGCAGGAACCATGCGCCCATCGCATTCAGCTCCCAATCTGGGGTGATCGACTTCGTGCAGCATCTGAATCGAGACTATCCGGTACTCCACGATGTGATCACGATCCGCGAAAGGGTTGATCTCGAACTCAACTACAAGCCACTGGGGTATTCCGGGACTTTCGACATTGCCCTCCAATTCGCGGATGTACACCAGGGCGTGATCGTGAGCTTCATGAACGGCGTGGAGGTCGAATATGGCGGGCCTCACATCGACGGCCTACATTCGGCCCTGAAATCTACCCTCATCCGGCGCGCCGCCAAAGTTGAAGCAAAACCGGACGATTGGCACTATGGCTTTACCGATGAAGATAGCATATGCGGACTCTCGGCTGTCTTGAATATGCAGCACCCAAAACCGGAGTCGTGCAATTCCCGATACTACATCCTGGCGAACTCGGAACTCGAAGATGCCCTTTCAACCCTGGTGGAACAGGCCATTGAAGCATTCGCGGTGGCGCATCCGGACCAGATACAGCGACTGGTCGAAAAATGTCTGGCAAACAAGGCGCTGCGCTTGCAACGCAGGTATGGCACCTGAGCGAATCCCTGCCGGCAGGATTGCGGTGGGCTTGCGCAGAGGCACATCAGCAGCAGTCCCAGTAAACTCGCTGGGTGTTCTGGAGAATCACGCTGTTTAGAATTTTACGCGGCCCTAAGCGGACTCTGCTCGTTGGGGAAACCCTCGCTCTCGCGCTCATCTTGTTGACGGCAGGCTACTTGCGCCTGCAAAATGTGGGGCAGAATCCAGGCTGGTACTCCGACGAGGGAACCAACCTGGACGTGGCCTCTCATCTGGCGCATGAGCAGGTTCAGTATATGGCGCTGGGCCAATCGACGTTACTCGTTTCACGCCTGCCAATCTTTGAAACGCTGCTGGAGCTGGCTGTTCGGCTTTGGGGCGAGAGCATGGCGACCCTGCGCACGCTGACGGGACTGCTGGGAACGCTCAGTGTGGGCGTGCTGTATGGCTGTGTCCGGCGCATCACCGGCAAGCCTGTTCTGGCGCTCCTGGCGGCCTTCTTTCTGGCGGTTTATCCCCAGGCGGTACTCTACAGCCGCTTTGGGTTTAGTTACAACCTGCTCCCGCCCTTCGTTATGCTCTCCTTCGTGGGCCTCTGGGAATATTTGCAAAACGGACGGCGTAGCGCCCTGGCGTTTGCCGCTGGGATGATCGGTCTTGGAACCCTCTCCGAGGTATGGATGCTGGCCCTGGTCCCGCCCTTTGGTCTGGTCGTACTGTGGCGGCGCTGGCGCGATGCCTGGTGGAGTTTGCCCCTGCTCGGGCTGCCTTTCGCGCTTTACAGCCTGTGGATGGTCACTCACGTCGCGCAAGCCTTTACCCTCGATATGCAGTTTGTGTTTTTTCGCGTCAGCAACCTGCCCCTG
This sequence comes from Aggregatilineales bacterium, assembly GCA_035309185.1. Taxonomy (GTDB): domain Bacteria; phylum Chloroflexota; class Anaerolineae; order Aggregatilineales; family UBA2796; genus DATGFK01. Next base: position 3,448 of record DATGFK010000102.1, on the reverse strand, counting down.
CCCCAACAGTTACACAATGTCGTGCTGAATTACACGACGCTGTTGTCGCAAGACTTCTGGATGCCCTGCGCCGTCGTCGGCTTTATCCTGCTGCATCCAGCCAGGCTCCGCAACCTGACCCTGTTGTGGTTTTTTCTCACGCTCATCATCCTGGGGAGAACGATTGCTCTCTACAGCCTGAGTGCGCATTACATGATCCCCCTGCTGCCTTTCGTGGCCTTCGGAACGGCATCGTTGGTCCATAGAGGACTGCCCTACCTGTGGTGGCAGATTGCTGGCAGCCTGCAATCGGCTGGACGCCTCCCGTCGCTGTTTCTCTGCGCCAGTGTATGCCTGTTCCTTGTCCTCTCGCCGTTTGTCCTCTCACTATGGCTGGATATGGATCATGTGCGTAGTGGCTTCCCCACCGCGATTGATCCGTTCCTGACGGATCCCGCGCAGGCGCAGCAGGTTGCGGCTTATCTGAATGCCAATATACAGACCGATGATCTGGTCATCGTCAACCCCGCCCTGAGCTGGTTACTCCATGCGCGCACTGCCGATATGCAGATGGCGATTGCCGCAACCGGCGAGGGAACCGTCCACTTCCCGCCCAACATTCCGCTGGATCGCTGGGTCTACGATCCCAGGCTGGAGAAGGCGCGTTATGTGGTGATCGACAACTTCTGGACACGGTGGGCCATTCCCAACATCCCACAAGCGGGAGCGATCATCGCCCAGGTCGAGCGCTGGCCGGAAGTCTTCCAGACCAGCGATTTTGCGGTTTACCATAATCCAGCCTGGTCGAGTTGATCTAGTTGGACTATTTGTGTTGGCAGCAGGCCAAGCCACGCCTTGAAGTTGTTGAAAGCTATTTTCGGCAATCATCTGCGCACAACAGGTAGGGGCTTCAGTTTTTGGCTTCCCGTCTAAGTATATGTGTGGTCGTGGGATAATCACCTACATTAAAAGTTCAAGGACGGCCAGGATGACCCGGTAAATCGGGTGTTTTGGGACTGACCATGGGCTTTAGGCGACAGACAGGTTCCTCATTTTGGAGGGGCCATCTCGATAGCGCCGACGTCGCAGCCGTTTCCCTGTGGGCGTTTTATGGCGCGCTGATCCTCCGTTGTGGCACACCTGTCCGCCGGAATAACGTCGCGTGCTGGACTGTCCAGGAAAAGCGGGAAATAGAGGCCGTTAAAAGCCCCCAGCGCCGGGCCAGATACCACAATGTCCGTTGGATCGAGCGTCACCTGCGACCTTCCTTGCTGCCAAATGTCCGCATCTAGCAGGTTGTAGCCTTTGGAGGTGAGCCCATTCTCGCGATCCGGCATGAACTCTGGCCCCTGCGTGGCTGTGTTGCTTGCCAGAATGCTTTGTTGGATCACGATGCTATTGCTCAACCCTCCCCCAGTCACAGCAGAATTGCCGACAATCGTAGAGGAAATAATGTCTATCTCACCATCCCCAGCAATCGCGCCGCCATCGCGGGCCGAATTGCCCGTCAGCGTGGTGTTGAGGATGGTGGTCGAGCCTCCACCAAAGACTGCCCCGCCGTGACCTACCGCACGATTGGAAATCAACAGTCCCCTGTTGATTCTGAGAATGCTTCTAACGCCCATCGAGACCGCGCCGCCATCGGCTGCGCTATAGCCATCCTTCAGCACCAGATCATCCAAAGCCAGCGAAACCTGGCCTGGGGCATACAGCAATCGGTATTTTGAGGCGCCATCTATCGCCGCGCCGTTCCCTTCGATGCTTATATCTTCGACGATGATAGGGAGATCCTGTGTAAGCCTGTAGGTGCAACCAGCAGTCAATACCAGGCTGCCCCCTAGCCGAATGTCATCGTCTAGCGCCAGTTCGTTGCATCCGACGGTCTCGGCAATACCCGGATTTGGCTTTGCAAAAGTGGTCTGATTCACATATAGAGCGTCGCGCGGTTGCGAGAATTGATCGGGCCCAACGCCGACGGCAGCCGCCTGGCCGCCAACGCCAACAAACGTGCTGCGGTCAACGCGAAGCGATCCTTTCGAGGCGTATACGCTGCTGCCCCCACTACCCCGATTCACATTGTCCTCAAACTGGCTGTCGATGATGGTCACATCGCCCAGGTTGGCATAGATTGCGCCACTGGCGGCGGAATAGAAGCGACTATGATCGCTGCTCACAAAATCGGCCAGGTTTCGCCGGAAGTGACTCTGGCGGATCATCACAGCGCCGCTGTCGGTGAAGATCGCCCCACCATCCCCTTGAGTCGTGCTATTTTCGATAAATTGGCTGCCCGAAACCTCCAGACTGCTTCGCCCCATCCATAACGCGCCACCCCGCGCCTGGGCAGTGTTGCCGGTAAATGCACCACCCGTAATTGACACCCGACCATTGTACGCATAGATTGCCCCACCTTCCTCAGCGGAATTTCCGGTAAAAATTGTTGCTTCGACGATCACGATGCCACTGCCTGCAAAGATTGCGCCGCCGTCACCGTCAGGAAGGCGATTATTTATAAATATGCAGTCGGCAACCATCACCCCGCCGCGCTCTGCCTGTAAAGCGCCTCGCCCGTTGCGCAGGGTCAGGTTGTCCAGGCTGATGCTGGCATAAGCAGGCGCATGAAATAGGCGGAAAGCGCCAGCGCCGTCGATGATGGCGTGGTTGCCGTGTACGAGCAGAGTGGCGCCGACGTCGGGCAGATCGGTGGTCAGCGTAATCACACAATTTGCCGGAAACGAGAGGGTTCCCCCGCGAGGTAAAGCCTGGCGCAGCGCGCTTTCCGTGCAAGGGATCGTCTCATTGATGGCTGGGCTAGGGCCTGGTGTGGGCCACGGGGTAGGAGTGGTACGGGCGACTTCCATTTCAACTGAGCCGATGTCACAAGTGCTTCCCTGCGGGCGCTTGACGCCACGCTGATCCGTGTTCGTCGCGCAGGCGTCTGCTGGGATGCTGTGCAGGGCTGGACTATCGGCATTCAACAGGTACAGGCCGTTGTAAAGAGCTGCCAGGCGCGGCGAAAGGTTGACTTGGTCCGTCGGTTGGACAGTCAACCGTCCCGCACTGTCCGAGGCAATCAAATTGTAACCCAGCGACTCGAACGGCTGCTCAAAGGCAACATCTGCCGGGAGATTGCCGGCGAGGATGCTCTGCTGCACCTGTAACTTTCCGCTGTCGGTCACGAGTGGCGCTTCTTCTGCGGCGATATTATTGACGATGGTGCTGCTAATGACCTTGAGATTGCCTTTGTTGGAATAGGCGACGCTTCCACCGCCACTTGCCGTGACGTTGCCGGAGAATGTGCTGTTGGTGAGGGTCACGTCGGCATTTTCAGTCGTGATGGCGCCGCCCTCATCGGCGGCATAATAAATTTCCAGGGCATACGCTTGCGAATTATCGGACGAATTGGCGACAAAAGCGCTGCTGGTGATCGTTTGCGGGGCAACAGTAGAGAAGACGGCGGAACCGCTTTCTT
>DATGFK010000101.1:0-14066 GCA_035309185.1 Aggregatilineales bacterium | reverse complement strand
GAGGCTTGAAGTGTCAACCCAATCTAAATTGTTAACACTTTGTCATAAGTTATTCGTTCAAACGCTCACAATCAGGCGTAAAGTGATAGTCGATAGAATACCTGCGCGCGCAAATCGTCGAATATTGCGTGGCAGCAATCCAAAGCTTTTTCACTTTCATCGTGGGGAACCCTCGTATGCTGCGCTACATCAGAAATCACCTCCAACTCAGGATAAGCCTGGCCTTTGCCCTCGTTTTGCTCATCCCTACGGCGATCATTGCTGGCTACGCCGTCCACACCACAACCGATCTTTTGCTGGCGACGACTGCCGACACCTTGCTGGGCCGTCATAAACTGGAAACGAGTGCCCTGGAAAGTTTCCTGGGCCGTGAAAAGTCCAACATACTGTTCCTGAGTCGCCTTACTGACCTGGCCGATTATGCACAAGCCACACGAGCGAATGATCAACAGCAGGCTCAGCTTAGCATCAGTGAAATACAAACGACGCTGCTGGCCTATGCGGAAAATCTACGCAATTACGATCAAATCCGTTTCTTGGACATTCACGGCCAGGAGATCGTTAAGGTCGAGATGCGCGACGACAAAACTTCCATGAGCCCTGAGCCGGATCTCAATAATGTTGCGGGAATGGACTTCTTCCAGCAAGCGAGCAGACTCGCCAATGGGCAGGTCTTTATCTCTAAACTTGAGCAAGACCCTGAGCTGGACGGTTCGGAAGCGCCCCACCTGACCATCTATTTTGCGGCGCCCGTCTATAGCCAGGATAACCAGGTTATCGGTGTCCTGGCAACGCAGGTACTGACCGACTCCATCTTTTCGCTGCTCAAGCAGGATGCACCTAGCGAGGTCGATTACCTGATCGACTCGAACGGCAGCTATCTGGCTGGCCCCTTTTTTGCCCAGGCTGGCGCTCAGACCGAAAACATGACAAACAACTTTTTCGTGAATCACCCTCACGATGGCAAGCAGATCCTGTCTGCTTCGGAAGGCACGTTGCGCGGTTCGCCGGACGCGCCGAATACCTTTCAAGTTTTTGCGCAAGTAGCCCCGCCTGGAGAGGATGCCATCCATTGGACGCTTTATCATACTGAGCCATTGAGTCGGATCTATGATGGGGTCAACGGCGAACAGTGGGTGATCGTCACACTGGCCCTGCTTGCCTTACTTGGCGCGATAGGGGTTGCCACGCTCATTGCGCAAAACATCATTCAGCCGCTCCATCGCCTATCGTTGGCGGCGGTTGAGATCGGGCAGGGGCGCTGGGATAATCCGATCCCCGTCTACCGCCGTAAGGATGAAATTGGCGCCTTGACCACGGTTTTTGCGAGCATGACGCAGGAAATTCGCAAGACGGTAGCCTTGCAGCAGCGGGCCCACGAATTGGAAGTCGAAAAGAAGCTCGCCGAGGAAAATGTTCGTCTGAAATCGAACTTTATCTCGATGGTGTCGCACGAATTCCGCACGCCGCTGACCACTATCTCGCTGTCCAACGGCCTGCTGGAAACCAGCCTCCAAAAGATGAGCGTCGAGCAGCGTCAGAAGCACTTCGGGAAGATCAATATTGCTGTCAAGGATATGGTGTCGCTGCTGGAAGAAGTAATGCAGGTGGGGCGCTTCGAATCTGGCAGCTTCGAGTTCGATCCAAAACCGCTCGACCTCACGGCGCTGTGCCAGGAACTGATCGAAGAAATGCAGGCCGCAGCACCGCAAAACAAGCGATTGACATTTGCGGTGTTGGGTGACAGTGAGCCCATTCTGGGCGACAAAAAACTGCTGCGCCAGGTCATCACGAACCTGCTATCCAACGCGCTCAAGTACTCGCCGGACGATAAACCGGTTGAACTGGCCCTGGCCTGGACGGATTCTGTCGCTGAAATAAAGGTCATCGACCGGGGTATCGGCATTCCCGAAGAGGATCAAAAGCAACTATTTGAACCGTTCCACCGCGCCAGGAACGTCGGCAAAATTCCAGGGACGGGGCTGGGGCTGACCATCATCAATAAGGCTGTCGAGCGCCATCATGGGAGCATCCGCGTCGAAAGTAAAGCTGGCATTGGCACGACTTTCCTGGTCACGCTTCCCATTGGGCGATCCGTGGAAGGACGCAAAGGCACGAACATCGAGCGTATGGCCTCGACCAATCGGATTTCCGGATAGATCTGGAACTGATGCACGGCACCCCATCGTTTTACCCTATTTTGATTTCGGAATCATCGCCAGCCCCGCAGCGCACTCCCGATATTACGGCACAATCAGGTCAATTCTCACAATCGACTCGACATGAAAACAAGTTCCTGATATAATCAAACAATCATTCAATTAATTAGCCATTTCAATTGTTGCGCTGTGATCAGCGCCCTATAATATTCTGCACGAGGAGATGAATTGTTATGGTGGACATTCGGAAAGCTGGGGTTATAGGCTCCGGCACAATGGGAAGTGGCATCGCCGCACTGCTGGCCGGAATCGGTATCCCCGTGGTTCTGCTGGACATCCCCGCCAACGGAACAAAAGCGGGGGACACTCCAGCGAAACGCAATGCAATCGTTCTCGATAACCTCACTAAATTGTCCAAAAGCCGCATTCCGGCCTTTTTTGTTGCCAATGATGTCGAACGGATCACGCCCGGCAACACCGAGGACAATCTCGACCTGCTCAGTGATTGCGATTGGGTGGTTGAAGTCATCGTTGAGCAGCTCGAACCCAAGCGGACGTTGATGGCGAAGCTGGAAAAAGTGGTCAAGCCAACCGCCATAATCTCCTCAAACACGTCGGGCCTGCCGATCAATGCCATTGCCACGGGACGCAGCGATGATTTTGCGCGGCGTTTCCTGGGCACACACTTCTTCAACCCGCCCCGCCATTTGAAGCTCCTCGAAATTATTCCAAGCGACAGAACCGATCCGGAAATTGTCAAAGGGATGGCTGACTTCGCTACGCGCGTCCTGGGCAAAGGGGTGGTCATCTGCAAGGACACGCCGAATTTTATCGGCAACCGTTTTATCAGCGTGGTCGGTGGTTTCGCGACTGCTTATGCCATTGACAATGACTACACCGTGGAAGAAGTGGATAGCCTCACCGGGCCGCTGATTGGCCGTCCCAAGTCCGGAACGTTCCGCTTGAGCGACGTGGTCGGCAACGATGTTCTCTACCACGTGTCCAATAACCTGTACGACGCCATCCCCAACGACGAATCGCGTGAAGTGCTGCGTCATCCCGGCATGGCGCGCGTGCTGGATTTCCTCATGAAGAATAAATTCCTGGGCGACAAGACCGGACAGGGTTTCTTCAAGAAAGTGGACAAAGAGGGACAACGCGAGTTCTGGCCGCTCGATTTGAAAACGCTGGAATACGTGCCGCCGCAAAAAGTCCGCTTCGAGAGTGTCGGCAAGGTGCGCAAGATCGAGGACACCGGCGCGCGCATCAAGGCGCTGATCCAGGAGACGGATCGCGCCGGGCAATATGTCTGGAATCTCCATGCTTTCTACCTGAGCTATGCGTCGCGTCACGCGATGGAGATCGCCGACGACCTGGTTTCCATTGACAATGCCAACAAGTGGGGCTTTGCCCACGAAATGGGGCCATTCGAGATCTGGGATGCTATCGGCGTCCGCGAGAGCGTGTCCCGCATGGAAGCTGACGGCTACACGGTTGCGCCGTGGGTACATGACATGCTCAAGCAGGGCTGCGAGACGTTTTACCAGCGTGACCGGAGCGGGGCGGCTGTAGGCGTCTACGACCCCGAGCGCAAAGAATACGTGCCGCTGGCACCCGCGCATAATATGATTATGCTGAACCAGCTCCGCGCCGCAGGCAAAGAAATTGAGCGTAACGACAGCGCCAGCCTGCTCGACCTGGGCGACGGCGTTTGCTTGCTGGAATTCCATTCCAAGGTAAATGCCCTGGACGAGGACATCATGAAAATGGCCCACAAGGCCATGCAGCGCCTGGACACCGACTTCGACGCGATGGTCATCGGCAACCAGGGCGAACAGTTCTCGGCAGGAGCCAACCTGTTTATGATGGTTGTAGCCGTGCAGTCGGGCCTGCTGGATCAACTAGAGCAGATGATCAAGACGGGGCAGGATGTCATGCAGATGCTCCGTTACCATCGCAAGCCCATCGTCACTGCGCCGTTCGGGATGGCCTTAGGTGGCGGCGCCGAAATCAGTATGACGGGGGCGCGGATCGTGGCTCACAGCGAATTGTACATTGGTCTGGTCGAATTTGGCGTCGGATTGATCCCGGCCTGGACGGGCACTAAAGAGATGATGCGCCGCGTGATCAACCCGGTCATGCAGACTCCCAACGGCGACGCGCTGCCCCCTTTGCAGAAGATCTTTGAACAAGTCGCGACAGCCAAGGTGAGCACAAGCGCTATGAACGCCCGCGAGATGGGCTTCCTGGGAAGCGCCGACCGGATCATCATGAATCGCGACAACCTCCTGGCCGATGCCAAGCAAAGTGCCCTGGAACTGGTTGAAGAGGGCTATGTTCCGATGCCGCGCCAGAGGATTTGGGCAGCGGGCCGTGATGCTGAGGCAGCGCTTAAAATGGCTGTCTTCGGCTTGCTGGATGGCAAATACGCCAGCGAACACGATGCCAAGATCGCCAGGAAGCTGGCCCACGTGATGTGCGGTGGAGGCGTGTCAGCGCCGGGTTGGGTAGACGAGCAGTATATCCTCGACCTCGAGCGCGAAGCGTTCTTGAGCCTCGCCACCGAACCCAAAACGCTGGAGCGCATTCAATACACGCTCACGACAGGTAAGCCGCTGCGCAATTAATTCGTCTATAAATTACAGAAAAAAGAGGGGTTCACCACCATGTCGAATAATGGAAACCATCAGCGTGAGGCTGTGATCGTCGCCGGGGTTCGCACCGCCGTCGGCAAGGCAAAGAAGGGCACCACTCAAAACGAGCGTTCTGACGAAATGGCCGCTGCCGTGATCCGTGAACTGATGCGACAGACCGACGGCAAGCTTGATCCGTCGCGCATTGACGATGTGATCATCGGCTGCGCCTATCCCGAAGGTCCGCAGGGGCTGAACATGGCCCGTGTGATCGGGTTACGGGCCGGGCTGCCTGTCGAAATTCCCGCGCAGACCGTCAATCGCTTTTGTTCAAGTGGTTTGCAGACTATTTCCAGCGCCGCCGAGCGGATCATCGCCAACGGCGCGGACGTGATTATCGCAGGTGGCGCCGAGACGATGAGCCTGGTTCCAATGACCGGCTTCCGGATCAGCCCGAACCCCTATATGGCAGAAAATAATCCCGAAGTGTACATGGGCATGGGCCTGACGGCTGAGCGCGTGGCGATGGAATGGTCAGTCTCGCGCGAAGACCAGGATGAGTTCGCCTACCAGAGCCATCAAAAGGCGGCTGCTGCGTTTGATAAGGGCTTCTTCCGCGAGGAGATTGTCCCCGTGGAGATCGAGGAAGTCGCGGTTGGTGATGATGGCAAAGCCCACACCACCACCATCACCTTTGAAACCGACGAGCATTTGCGCCGTGAAACCACGCGCGAAGGACTGGCGAAGCTGAAGCCAGCTTTCATGGAAGGCGGCAGCGTGACGGCTGGTAATGCCTCGCCCCTCAGCGACGGCGCAGCGGGTGTCCTGGTCATGGAGCGCTCAGTGGCCGAAGAAATGGGCTTCAAGCCCCTGGTGCGCTATGTCGGATTTGGCGTATCCGGTGTGCGACCGGAAGTGATGGGCGTTGGCCCGATCTACGCGATCCCGAAGGTCTTGAAGCGCACGGGCATCAAGCAGGACGAGATTGACTTGATCGAGCTGAACGAAGCTTTTGCGGCGCAAGCGCTGGCCGTGATCCGCACGCTGGAACTAGACCCCGAAAAGGTCAACGTCAACGGTGGCGCAATTGCCCTGGGTCATCCGCTGGGCTGCACCGGGACAAAATTGGCCGTACAACTGATCAACGAAATGAAGCGTCGCAATTCGCGTTACGGAATGGTTACGATGTGCGTCGGGGGCGGACAAGGCGCTGCGGGGATTTTCGAGAATCTCAACTGATTGTCCTGCAGAGAGGCATAGTGGTAGGCTTCACAGCGCCGGTGGGAATTGATCCACCTCAGCGGCGCAGGTTGCTGCGCGTCACCATCCTGCGATAGCCCTCGTAACCAGCCAAGCGCGCTAGATCGTCGCCGTCGGTGCTGCGGGCCAACACCTGCATGATGCGCAGCATCGAGGGCGGAATATCCGCTGTGCCGCGCTTTGTCAGGATTACACCCGTGACCTGCGGTTGCTCCTGGCGATACCACAAGTGCCAGCCCTTCCCAGGATGCAATTGATAGCCCGCCCCACGCAGCAGGGTGCGGATCGCGTTCTCAAAATCGGCAGGTGGGCAGAAGGGAGCAGGCCAGCTAAAGACCATATCATCCGAATAGCGCGTATAGCTGCCGCCTGACTGCCGAACCCGGCGTTCGATAGCGCCATCAAGCTCGGCGTTCACCAGATTGCTGAGGGCTGGGCTGGTCGGCGCACCCTGCGGCAAACTGCCCAAGTATGTCGTCAGGCTTGTCAGCAGGCGCGTTTCGAGCGTGGAATAGCCCTGGTTGTGCCACCACTCTTTGACGCGCTGTCGGGGGGTGCTTGGGAAGAAATCTTCGATGTCAGCCGTGATAATGATCGCCGCGCCCGCGTGTGCCCAGGCGTGATCGGCGATGGATTTCTTGGTGCGAAAACCAATCGCTGACGGGTGGGGCTTGGCTTTGCGTAAGAGTTGCTTCAGGATTTTGCGCTGCACCTCCATCAGATCAGGCCCCGGCGCGACGATCTGGCGGGCGCTGCCGTCTTTCTTGGCAACAGCAAAATGCCGGTAGCGAAAACGTCGAGGCAACGGGCCGTCGTTTAGCAGGCGATAGACAAGTTCGCGCTTGATGCCCAGACGATTTACAGCCAGCGCCATCAGGAGCCACTCTTCCGGATGTTGTGCCGGCGAGCGACCGTTCACTGTCATTCCAAACACTTTGCGTAGCGTCGGTGGAAGTAGATTCAACATGGGCGATTACTCGCCGCTGCTCGGATGGTTAGTCCCGTTGCCATTTGTCGTGGCCTCAGCGGCACGCGGAACCAGCATGTCGGCGAGATTGGGTAGCAGCACGACGTTGCCCGGCTTACCGGCCAGGCTGACGAGCGCATCGATTTCCTGCATCCGGGCCACGTTGGGGTTTTCTGACAGGATGCGCGCGGTATTGGCGCGTGTACGGGCTGCAGCGATCTCGTGACGCGCGCGCACCAGGTCGGCGCGGCCTGTCCGATCCGCTTCGACTTCCTTCAGAAAGACCGTGCGAACGACCCCCGGCAGCACAATATCACGGATTCCTACGCGCCGCAGCGTGACGCCATACGTCAGCGCCGACGGCGCGACCAGTGCCAGCAGTGCCACGCCGATCTCCTCACGCGCCTCAAGCAGTTGATCGATAGTGCGGCTGGCAACGGCTTCGCGCAAGCCGAGCTGTAACTCCTGGTACATTAGTTCGGTGAAGGATTCCACCGAATTGATCGCCAGTGGTGGGTCGGTGACGATGTACTGCGCCACCAGGCTGATTCGTACTTCGATTTTGTCGGACGTCAAAATCTCCTGGCCGTTGATAACTTCGCTCATTTGGCGAGCGCTGACGCGGGTGATCCGCACCTTTTCCCAACGCCAGAACTCGTAACGCCCCGGCGTCAGTAGACGCTCGTAGCGGCCATTGCGGTACAGCAAGCCGCGCTCGTTTTCCCAAATTATCGCTTCTTGCTTGACGCCCCCAGCGGCAAGCATTAGACCGTTAGGCAGAAGTGTTGGCATAAAGACCATCCTTTCAAAGCCAGCTTATGCTGACATCTATAAGCAGTTCGCTCTCCAGTGCCGGACCAAGATTGCCGCATCCTAGTGGGAGGGTGCCGGGGTTAATATCCCTTTGGTGCTGTCTGCAAGCTGGACAGCCGCCATTTGGGATAGGTATCTCCCTGGCCGCAAACTCGGTTCGGACGCTGCCACCCGGAAAAGGCGAACCTTGTCCTGTAGCGGCGGGTCGGTCCGGCGTGGAGCGATACCCGTACGTCCGCCAGGACGTACAGGTATAAGGAACCAATGCGCGGAACACACTGACCGATTGGGATGTGCCGCAGGTCGGTTATCTGCAAGTAGAATACTGCCGCTTTGTGACAGCTAATGTCACAAGGGCTTTTGCCGAGCGGAGCCCAGAGTGTCGTCGGCGGCGCAGTGGCAAACATTTGGCTGTTTGTCTGCTAAAATTGGCAAATCCGTGATTCACTGAGACTAAGCATCTTCAACCTTTCCGGCAAGTCAGGGTAAAGACCACTTATTCTGCCTCAATTGTTATTCGATCATGTGCAAAGTACAGCTTAGATTGCGGCGTCAGCGTCATCGAATGGCTTATGTGGTAAGTCAGCCTAACTTTTGTTAGGTCAAGGCGCGAACCCTTCTCGGAAAACTCCTAACTTTATGCAGGCGACATGCGCAGTGCTTTCCTCTATCATGGACTCATCGTGTGTCCCATCAGTTGGTCAGAGTAAAGGGGGAAATATTAAGATAGAAAAATGAAATAGGCATCCAAGTAGGAATCGATCAATAATAGATTAAGCCAATACAGACTACTTAGATCATATGCTCAGGAGCTATCATGGATCACAAACCTGAGATTCTTAAGATTGAAGGACTTACCCTACGCTTTAGCGGCTTGACAGCCTTGCGTGACATCAATCTTGATATTTTTGAGGGCGAGATTACCGCCATCATTGGCCCAAACGGGGCCGGGAAAACAAGTCTCCTCAACTGCATCAGCGCGCTCTACAAAGGGCAGGAAGGTCGCATCGTGTATTTCGATGCGACCAGACATGAGCAGGTCATTAGCAAGCTCAAACCTTCCCAATTGGCCTGGCTCGGCATCGCGCGAAGTTTTCAGAACATCGAACTTTTCAAAGGTATGACCGTTCTCGACAACCTCATGCTGGGACGCCATGTCCATACCCACTATGGCTTGCTTGCTTCCTTCCTGTACTGGGGACGTGTGCAAAAGCAGGAAATTGAACACAGGCGAATGGTGGAAAACATCATTGACCTCCTTGAGATCACGGCGATCCGTAAGAACGTAGTCGGCTCGCTGGCGTATGGCTTGCAGAAACGGGTGGAATTGGGGCGTGCCCTGGCACTCTCGCCCCGGCTGCTGCTGCTCGACGAACCAATGGCGGGCATGAACAGCGAAGAAAAAGAAGATATGGCGCGTTTTATTCTTGACATTTACGAGGAGTTGGGAACATCCATCATCCTCATCGAACATGACATGGGCGTGATCATGGACATCTCCAATCGCGTCGCAGTGCTAGACTTTGGACGGCTGATTGCGCAGGGAACACCCGACGAAGTCAAGAGTAATCCAGCAGTGATCCATGCTTATTTGGGCAAGGAACAAAACAGCACCATACGGGCCTGATCGGCCTGAAGCAAGGGTTGTTTTCGTCAGTACATTTTACGGGCCAAAAATTCTTTAGTGGGTGATATGGGTTATGGCAGACACATTACCTAAATGTCTTATCGAAAATGCACAGCACTATGGCAACCAGGTTGCGCTGCGTGAAAAAGAGTTTGGCATCTGGCAAAGTATCACCTGGCGGGAATTTGCCGACCATGTGACCCATTTCGCCCTGGGCCTGTGGGCGCTTGGCATACAGCGCGGTGAACGCGTTGCCATTATTGGCGATAACCGCCCGGAATGGTTGTATGCTGAACTCGGCGCTCAGGCGGTTGGGGGGATTCCGATCGGCATCTACCAGGACTCGGTCGCCGAAGAAGTCTTGTACATACTCAACGAGGCGCTGGTGCGTTTCGTCGTCGTCGAAGATCAGGAGCAGGTTGATAAGCTGATCGAAGTTTGGGATCAACTGCGCTGCGTTGAAAAGGTGATCTTCTATGACCCGAAAGGGCTGCGACATTACCAGGAGCCATATTTGATGGCTTTTGAAAGTGTCGAGGCGCTGGGCGAACAGCAAGATAGCACCGTTTTTGAAAAAAATCTGGCGCAAGGCCAGGGTGCAGACGTTGCCATCTTTTCCACCACTTCAGGAACGACGGCCAAGCCCAAACTGGCGATGCTCACGCACGACAACCTGCTGCAAATGGGCCGCAATTTTACGATGCTTGATCCGCTTCAGCCTGGCGACGATTTTGTGTCGCTGCTACCGCTGGCCTGGATTGGCGAACACATGATCAGCCTGAGCTGTGCGCTCCAGGTTCCCTTGACCGTCAACTTCCCTGAAACGACGGATACCGTTCGGGCCAACTTGCGTGAGATCGGGCCGCGCGTGATGTTTTCGCCGCCGCGCATCTGGGAAGACCTGCTCAGTTCGATCCAGGTCAGGATGGAAGATGGCGGCAGGCTGAAGCGCTGGTTATTTAATCAGGCTATGAGTGTGGGCTATCGCGCCGCAGACCTGCGCTTTAAGAAGCAACCCCTTCCAGTGCCATTGCGTGCCCTGAACATTCTCTCGGACTGGTTTGTATTCACCCCGCTCAAGGATCAGCTTGGGCTGCGCCGACTGCGACGCGCTTATACGGGCGGCGCGGCCCTGTGCCCTGATGTTTTCCGCTTCTTCCATGCCATCGAGCTGAACCTCAAGCAGATTTACGGACAGACCGAGATCGCTGGCCTGGCCGTCCTGCATTACGACGGCGACGTTAAATTCCAGACTGTGGGGCTGCCCATGCCCGGTACTTCCGTCAAAATTGCCGACAATGGCGAGATTCTGCTCAAAAGCCCCGCCGTCTTTCAAGGCTATTATGCGAACCCCGCCGCCACATCAGAAACCCTGGAAGATGGTTGGCTGCACACGGGCGATGCAGGCTACCTCGACGACGAAAATCACCTGATTGTGATAGACCGCGCCAAAGACGTGATGACCTTGAGCGACGGCACAAAGTTCTCCCCACAGTTCATCGAGAATAAGCTCAAGTTCAGCCCTTACGTCCGTGAAGCCGTTGTCTTCGGCGGCGATTGGCCCTTTGTGACGGCGCTAATCAACATTGATATGAAGAACGTGGGCAAATGGGCTGAGAAGCGCCAGATCAACTACACCACTTACACTGATCTGTCCCAAAAACGCGAAGTTTACAACCTGATTAGGGCAGCCGTGGAAACGGCAAATGCCGATCTGCCTCTCGCCGCCCGGATCGTTCGCTTCGTGCTGCTCTATAAGGAACTCGACGCGGATGATGCCGAACTGACGCGCACGCGCAAAGTGCGGCGCGGCTTTGTCGCCAAACGTTACTCTGAACTGGTGGACGCGCTGTATGGCAGCCAGGAAAGCGTCAAGATTGAGACGACCATCACCTACCAGGACGGGCGCACTGCCGCCCTGAGCACCGATGTCCATATCGAGCGTCTTGGCGCGGCTCCACAGGTCGCCCAGGGGGTACACTGATGCAACTCTTCATCCAGCTTACGCTAAGCGGCCTGACCAATGGTGCGGTTTATGCGCTAGTAGCGCTGGGCCTTGTGCTGATCTTCAAATCCACTGACGTGATCAATTTTGCTCAGGGCGAATTTCTACTCGTTGGCGCTTACGTCGCCTTCATGACCATCGGACAATGGGGTCTGCCCTGGCCCATCGGCGTGGTCATCACGCTGTTGATTGGCGTCGCCATTGCTGTCGCCGTTGAGCGTTTTATCCTGCGGCGAATGATCGGGGAGCCGATTATATCGGTCATCATGGTCACGATTGGCCTGTCCAGCATCATGCACGCCGTCATCCTGGGAATCTGGGGGCCAGACCCGCAGTCTTTCCCCTCCTTTCTACCGTCCAGTCCACTGAACATCTTCGGCGCTACTGTGGGCGCGGATCGCCTATGGGCGTTGATCGTTGCGATTGTATTGCTGGGCGCCTTCACTGTGTTCTTCCAGCGCTCCGGCGTGGGGATCGCGCTGCGTGCGGTGGCTGACGATCAGCAGGCTGCCATGTCAATGGGCATCCCGATCCGGCGTATCTTTGCCGTCGCGTGGTCAATTGCCGCCATCACAGCGGGCATCGCCGGGATCATCGCGGCAAATATCCTGGGCGTCAGCGGCGACGTGGCAAATCTGGGCTTGCGTGTGTTTCCGGTGGTGATCCTGGGCGGCCTGGATTCGCTGCCAGGCGCCATCGTAGGCGGCATCATTATCGGTCTCCTGGAACAGTATGCTGGGGCTTATACGCCCCCGGTGCTTGGACTGAGCAGTGTTATCCCCTTTGTCGCGCTGATCGTGATCCTGATGGTGCGACCCTACGGCTTGTTCGGTCAACGGCGCATCGAGCGCGTTTAGGAGGCACAGCGTGGAAAGCGGAATCTATCACACCACCTATCAGCAGGACATGGCTTTCCGCCATACACCGATCCAGTATGGGCGATTGATCCTCGTACTCGTGCTGGCGCTCGCGTTTCCACTGGTCTTTCGCGGCAACGATTATTATCTGCTACTGGCAAACCAATGTCTGGTCGCCGCGATAGGGGCTATCGGCTTGAATCTCCTGGTCGGCTACACGGGACAGATCAGTCTGGGGCAGGGCGCGTTCCTGGCAGTTGGAGCCTACACGGCGGGCACGGTGACTTCAAATTTCGGCGTTCCCTGGTTTGCGGCTATTCCGATTGCGGCTCTGTTTACCGCCGTCATCGGAGCGATGTTTGGAATCCCTTCGCTGCGACTCAAGGGTCTATACCTCGCCATTGCAACGCTGGCCGCGCAGCAAATTGTTGAATGGTTTGTCACGCACTTTAATTTCAATAAGCTGACCCTGTCCGGCGAAAGCGGCGCCTTGACGCTGCCTACACCGCGTCTGTTCGGCCTCAAACTCAGCACCAATTTTGACTTCTATTGGGTGATCCTCATTTGTCTTATCCTGACGGTTGTTGCCGTCAGCAATCTACTCCGAACGCGCTATGGACGGGCCTTTCGCGCCATCCGCGATCACGATATTGCCGCCGAGGTTATGGGCATTGATCCCTTCAGAACGAAGTTGCTGGCCTTCGGCGTATCCTCGTTCTTTGTGGGGCTGGCGGGGGCGCTCATGGCAAATTACAACGCACGCATCGTCACCTGGGAAAGTTTCACGGTTGACGTTTCAATCACATACCTGGCAATGATCATTATCGGGGGCCTGGGCAGTGTTTCAGGTTCTATTTACGGGGCAATCTTCATGACGATGCTCCCGGCGTTGCTCAATTCGCTTGGAGATACCCTGCAAGGATCGGGCGCCAGTATCAGCGTCAGCCAATGGCTGCCCTACCTGAAGGAAGGCGTCTTTGGGCTCGTGATCGTCCTGTTCCTGATCTTCGAGCCGCAAGGCATCGCCAAGTTGTGGCGTAACGTGAAGGACTACTTTCGACTATGGCCCTTCAGTTATTAGCAAGAATTCAGCCAGGTTGCGTACTCTTCGCAGAAGCCCGATGGAGGTGGAGGTGATAGGGAAACGATTTAAATAGCTGGTATGGAACTATAAAGGGTGAGTTGTATGGGTTATTGGTCATTGCATATCTGGAAGGGGATCTCAAAATGAAACGATCATTCTTGAAAATACCGATTTTTATTGTACTGGTTGTGGCTCTGGTAGCTTTTGGCGCTGGCAGCGCCACTTCAGCGGCCAACCTTCAAGCGACCCCAGCGGCAACGATGGCTGGTACGGCTCCTGCAGTGTCCAGCGCTACCGTTGACGCTATGCTGAAGTTGCCCGCAGCCAAAGCCACAGGCGATCCGATCCCGGTGGGCCTGATCTTCGACCTGACGGGGCCAACCTCGTCCGTCGGCAAGCCCTATTCGGCGGGCGAACTTGGCTACATTGATTGGCTGAACAATCATGGCGGCATTGATGGCCGACCCATCCAGCCTTTCTCCGCCGATTTTGCATACAAGGTAGACCAGGCGCAGCAGCTTTATACCCAGTACACCACGCAAGACAAGGTCGTCGCGTTTATGGGTTGGGGAACCGGTGACACGGAAGCGCTCCGCCCCAAGATTACCGATGACGAGATGCCTTTCATGTCAGCCTCTTACTCCGCTTCGCTCAACGACCC
>DATGFK010000100.1:0-2147 GCA_035309185.1 Aggregatilineales bacterium | reverse complement strand
GTTGGCGCTTCTGTGCGCGTACAGCCTCGAGCGGTTACGGAGGGGCATTGATCGCCGGCAAATTCATCCGGGATGGTTGATGTCGAGTCTGGCAGCATTTGTCGCCGCCTATTTCGCCAAGCAAGCCGTATTTCTACTGCTCCCGATGTACATTGTGATTGCCTTCCCTACCGTGGCCGGTGAGACATTACGCCGCCGCGCCGGGGTGATCATCTCACTTATTGTTACCTTCGTTCTGCTGCTGATTGCGCTTCGATTCCTGCCCAATTATCAGCGCCGGGCAGACATTGACCTGAGCTTTTTACCAATAGCCTTACCAGCCTATCTGTTCAGTCCAGGATTCAGTCTGTGGGCTTTCTCGCCGATTCTTCTCCTGGGCCTGGGTGGCGCAATATTGCTGATCCAGCAGCGTCGCTACCGGGAATTGATAGTGCCGCTGATAGTCCTGCTTTCAGTTACGATTGGCTATACCGTTATCCAGCGCGAAAACTGGTATGGCGGGGTGGGCTGGGGGCCGCGATATCTACTTCCGCTCACACCCTTCATGACTCTATGGCTGCTGCCAGTCTTTGAGCGCCTGTTGGAGCGGAAACTATCACGTTGGGCAACTGCGCTGACCGTTGGCGTGACTGTCCTGAGCGTGTTGATACAGGTAGTCGCTGTAAGCATTTCCACGACAACCTTCAGTGATTATCTGAGTTTTGAAAGCACAAATCTTGGCCGTCCGAGCAACGATCCCATTGCCGAATGGCGAGATGGCGCCTGGAATCCCCTATATATTCCAGGGGTTGTCATGGCACAACAAGCACGAACGGTTGATCCCGGATTCGCCTGGGCTTCCACCGGTAGCGGCGCGATTGTCATCCCGCTGTGCCTATTGGTCGTCGTAGCGGGCCTGGCGATGCTGAGAGGAACTCAGCAATCCTGGCGGAAAACTTTGCCGTTTGGGGCGCTTGCGCTTGCCACGCTATGTCTTTGTCTTTATGTTGGTCTACGCGCTTACGCTGCTGATCCCTTCTACACCGGCAACTATAGCCAGGCCCTTCAGGCGCTGGAAAGGCTGAAAGGCCTCACGCAACCTGGCGACGCGATTATTTTGAACGACTCCTTTTATCGGCGCATTTTTATGAATTATTATCGCGGCAATACACCTGTCTATGAACTGTCGGATGCGCCAGGTGAGCGGCTTGGTGCGAATCCCACCCCGGAGGTGATCACTGACAATCCAGAAGGACAGGCTCCGCCAGCGGAAACTCTGGTACTTGCTCGACTGGCTTCAACCAGTTCCCGCTGGTGGTTTGTGACCGAATTTGGCCCCTACTCTCAAGGCCGACTACGTCCTACTGAAAAGTTTTTGGATCGCCATTATTTCCCTGTTCAGGAAGTGATGAGTTCCTCGGATTTGCGCGTTATCGAGTATGCGCCGATCCCTGCACCGCCTGATGGCGTTCCGCCCTGGCCCTCGGACAAGATCGGCGCAGATTTTGGGGCTGTTTACCTGATTGGTGATGACATTTCATCCAAACAGGTCAAAGCGGGCAACA
Organism: Aggregatilineales bacterium; assembly: GCA_035309185.1. Taxonomy (GTDB): domain Bacteria; phylum Chloroflexota; class Anaerolineae; order Aggregatilineales; family UBA2796; genus DATGFK01. Next base: position 603 of record DATGFK010000100.1, on the reverse strand, counting down.
TTTTGCCGGTATCCCTGTTATGGCGCCACGATCAATGGCCCATAGGATTGCAGCCGTTTGACTATAGCGTGAATGTATCGCTGGTTAGTCCGGCTGGAAACGTGGTGGCTCAGCGGGCAGGCCCTCCTGTAGGCGGATTCGGCCAGATTTCGCAATGGGCCTCCGGAAGCTATTATCGCGACAACCACGCCCTGGCACTGCCCTCCGATTTGGCGCCCGGAGAATATGAGCTATGGGTTGTCGTCTACAACTGGCAGGATAATTCACGCTTGCCGATCAGGAATATGCCTGGGAATTCTGAAGACCACGTGGTTATTGCACACATTCAAGTAGCGCCTTAGAAGCCGTTGCTGTTCAATACAAGCCTGAGCATCAGAATGACGCTGAACGGGGTCTGGTCGCCGTCCGCCTGCGGGTTCTGGCGGACGGCGACCAGGAGACAAGGAGTGAACGTGCTACGGTGTTGGGGTTTGTGCCGATACTTTCGTCGGCGTCATCGTCGGTTCGGGTGACGGTGTGGCCGTGGGGAGTGGTGTGGCTGTCGGCGGCACCTTGGTGGGGAGCGGAGTCGCCGTAGGCTTAACTTTTGTGGCCGTCGGCATT
>DATGFK010000099.1:0-3592 GCA_035309185.1 Aggregatilineales bacterium | reverse complement strand
TCACCGTCCAGGAAGACGTTCACCCGTTCCTTGTTGTGTTCTTGCGTCACCAGCGCGGTGATCGTGCCGCCCATTCCATCCGCCCTGTCCTATCCTGGCATGGATAGCAACAAACAGCCGTTGTCCATTCAACCACGGCTGCAATGTGGATGTGTCTTGTAGAACTCTTTGACGCCGGTTCAGCAAAGGCAGACCAGGCGGGCTGATAAGGTCTGTCCGTTAGCCCCTTATGACACTAGCCTGTCGTACTTCTTTCGGGATGGTGTGCCATGTGATCAAGAAATCCCTTGAAGGATTACTCCTGAAGATTCCCGTACCTGGTAAGTGCTGCTTCTACTACATGCTGCGTAGTTCTGCTTGATCCGTTACGCTCATCCTTATAATCGGGACTTCTTCGAGCGTAGAGTTCTGTCTTCAACAGCCGTGATTCGCGGGTTACAACGTCTGGTTTTCCCACACTAAGAATGATTATGCACTGAATATTAAAGAAACACAAATCGGCGCACCCTCAGGCCATGAATGCCCGTCGGCTTTCCTGGCCCTGACTGAAAATATCCTGCCACTTTGGCATCGCGCCGCGCTATAATTGAAATGACACGTCACGAAGAGGAACGCTATGACTGAATTTGTCGCATTTTCCGTGGTGATTATCCTGCTGATGGGCGCATACTGGTCGCTGGTCATTTTCCCCAGGCAGCGGGCTTTCAAGAAACACAACGTATACGTGCGGACGCTGGGGCCGGGCGATGAGGTGATCACATTTGGCGGGATCATTGGCACGCTGCGCCGCGTGGACGCCGAACAGGGCGTCGCTTACGTGCAGATCGCGGATGGCGTCGAGGTCAAAGTGCTGACCGCTTCGCTAACCCGTCCTTTCGAGCCAGACGACGTAGCCTTGAACGCCCAGGTTGGGGTCGAGCCGGGCGCGGAATCCCGCATCCGCAGCCGGGTCTAGGACGGAACTTAACGTGCGGGCGGCCACGAGCCGCCCGCCCCCGTTTGAGATCGCCTGACATCCTTGTGGACAGCACACCCATAACACGCTTAAATATTATATATGACCAAACGTGTCAACCTGGAAAGGGCTATCCGTGATGTCGAACCTTCCCCCTTTTAAGAACGAACCTCAGACAGACTTCAAGAATCCTGATAACGTCGCGGCCTTCCAGCAGGCAATTGACCTGGTACGCTCACAGCTTGGGCGCAAGTATCCGCTGCACATCGGCGGCGAACAGGTCTCGCCAGGCGAGGTCTTTGTGTCGCTGAACCCGGCGCGGCCCTCGGAGATCATCGGTACCTTTGCGAAGGGCCGCAAAGAGGACGCCGAACACGCCATCGAAGCGGCAGCGGCGGCCTTCGAGACCTGGCGCTCCGTCGCTCTGGAGCAGCGCGCGCGTTTTTTGCTGAAAGCGGCTCACGAGATGCGCCGCCGCAAGCATGAGTTCAGCGCCTGGATGGTGTTTGAAATCGGCAAGTCCTGGGCGGAGGCCGACGCCGATACTGCCGAGGCTGTTGACTTCCTCGAATATTACGCACGCCAGATGATGCGCCTGAGCAACGCCAGCGAGATGCTCACGAATTATCCCGGCGAAGAGGCAGAACTCGAATACATTCCGCTGGGCGTTGGCGCGGTGATCCCGCCCTGGAACTTCCCCAACGCCATCATGACCGGCATGACCAGCGCAGCCATCGTCGCTGGCAACTGCGTCGTGCTCAAGCCGTCGAGCATCACGCCGACCATCGCCTATAAATTCTGTGAACTCCTGTGGCAAAGCGGCTTACCGGCGGGCGTGCTCAACTTCCTACCCGGCCCAGGCGGGGCCATTGGCGACACGATTGTGGATCATCCCAAGACGCGCTTTATCGCCTTCACGGGCAGCAAAGAAGTGGGGATGCGCATCTTCGAGCGGGCCTCGAAGGTGCAGCCGGGCCAAAAGTGGCTCAAGCGCACGGTACTGGAGATGGGCGGCAAGGACGCCGTGGTGGTGGACGAAACCGCCGACCTGGAGGCCGCCGCCGAAGGGATCGTCACCAGTGCCTTCGGCTTCCAGGGCCAGAAATGTTCCGCCGGGTCACGCGCGATCATCGTGGATAAGGTCTACGACACCGTTGCCGAGCGAGTGGTAGACAGGACCCGCCAGCTTCAACAGGGCGCACCCGACGTTGGCCCACAGATCCACCAGGGGCCAGTCTCGGACAAGAACTCGATGGAGACGATCATGGATTACATTGAGGTGGGTACGCAGGAAGGCAAGCTGCTGCTGGGCGGCGACGCGCTGACCACACCGGAGGGCGGTTACTATATCAAGCCAACCATCTTCGGCGATGTGGACGGCAACGCCCGGATCGCCCAGGAGGAGATTTTCGGGCCGGTGCTGGCGATGATCCGGGCCAAGGACTTCTCGCAGGCCATTGACATCGCCAACAGCACCGAATTCGGCCTGACCGGCTCCCTGTACAGCCGGGATCGGGCGCGCCTGGAAGAAGCCCGCCAGCGCTTCCACGTGGGCAACCTGTACTTCAATCGCAAGAGCACAGGCGCCCTGGTCGGCGTACACCCGTTTGGCGGTTTCAATATGTCCGGCACGGATTCTAAAGCCGGCGGGCCAGATTATCTGCTGCTGTTCACGCAGGCCAAGTCCATCGCGGAGAAGCTGTAGCCCAAAGTTTCCATACCGGGAATTCTTGTGGTGGGAAGCGTCCAGCATCAATCAATACAATCCGTCAAAATCGAAATAGCCGACGCGCAAATTGAATTCAATTGTTGCGCCGCGATGTTTCTTTGCAATAATAGGAAGTGGGACTCCGTCTTTTTGCCCGGCCTGCCCACACAAATATAACTTTGTGTGGTGATGCAGCATTTTGGTACATAATGCACACAGAAAAGTGGACTCCCCCAGGATATAATTCGTGATGTATTGAAAGGTGGGGGGTGACGTGGGCGCGCACAAACGAATTGTTGTTATTGATGATAATATTGACACGCTCGTGCTCATTCATGCCATTCTCTCCAAAGACTATGAGATTGCGACAATCAACACGCCCAAAGAGGCAGCAGAATTCGTCAAGAAGATCAATCCAAACCTGGTTTTGCTCGACCTGATGATGCCAGAACTTGGTGGTTGGGACGTTTACAACCAGATCCGGAGCGATGAACTCACCGCAGATATTCCTGTGATCATCATGACCGCTTCGGGTGAAACTTTAGACAGAGTATTTGCCCTACACATCGCGCACGTGGAACATTATCTCAGCAAACCCTTCAGCCCGGACGAGCTGCTCAGTTGCGTAGCAAAGACCCTGGAAAACCACTCGCCTGATTGAACCGGTCAGGCGGACTCAGCAGGCCACGTGCCGATCCCACCGGCATTTGTCACGGTGCAAGTGATTTGGCATAAAATACAAGTACACTAGGTAAAGCTTGCCCGCAGGTATCCCGGGAGGGTGAGATCATGTTCGCCGCCGCGTCGTCCCACCTTAAGCGTTCGATGGTTATGCGTCTTTGTCTGCTGTTTGCTGTGCTGGGGTTTCTGGCTGTCATACGAAGTCGTCCCGCACAGGCACAAACATCCCCGACCTGCCTTCCGCCAAC
>DATGFK010000098.1:0-8850 GCA_035309185.1 Aggregatilineales bacterium | reverse complement strand
ATCCTTTTGTACATTAACCTGCTGGCGGATGATTGGAATGATTCGCTTGTTATGTGTGCGCGCATAGGCCAGTTCATCGTTGCAAATCTTCGATGCAAGCGAATGCTGGCTCACAATGAATAGAAAGTTATCGGCCTGCTCAATTCCCGCGCAAATTTCCATCCACCATTCTACCGAGTAGGGAATACTCTCCCAATCTACCCAGGCATCACGCCCTGTAGTCTTCAGCCCTTCAAACAAACGACGGACAAAGACCTTATCTTTGCGGGAATAAGACAAAAATACATCCGTCATCTTCGTACCTCCCTGGCAGCTCTGTGTAAACTCTGGCAGACAACGAATTCTCATTGTAAGGTGAAGCGATAAATAGGGCAATTAGGTGGATCACAAAGCGCAACGTTGGTACTCCTGGGGGAAGAGTACCAACGTCGCTGGTTCTGGTTCTGACTATCAAATGCGCGAATCGCGCATATTGACCAAATCTAGCGCTGCGCCACCAACTGCGGGCCAGCCTGCCGTACTTCCTGCGCTACAGTGTCCTCGTAGGTCTTGAAGTTTTCGCTGAACATGGCGGCCAGTTTATGTGCCTGCGCGTCGTAAGCCGCCGGGTCGGCCCAGGTGCCACGCGGATCGAGGACTTCCTGAGGGACGTTCGGGCAGCTCGTCGGCACGACCAAGCCGAAGATCGGGTCGGTGCGGGTGGGTACGTCGGCCAGCGCGCCGTTCAGCGCCGCGTGTACCATCGCACGGGTATAGGCGATCTTAATCCGGTGTCCGACGCCGTACGGGCCGCCGCTCCAACCGGTGTTGATCAACCATACCGTTGCGCCGTATTGCTCGATCCGTTCGCCGAGCATGTGTGCGTATGTCGCCGGGGGCAGGGGCAGGAACGGCGCGCCGAAGCAGGCGCTGAAGGTGGCCTGCGGCTCGGTGACACCCTTCTCAGTCCCGGCGATCTTGGCGGTGTAGCCGGACAGGAAGTGATACATGGCCTGCGCAGGAGTCAGGCGAGCGATGGGCGGCAGCACGCCAAAGGCGTCCGCCGTGAGCATGACGATATTCTTGGGATGTCCGCCCTGCCCTTCGAGCGTCGCGTTGGGAATGAAGCGGATCGGGTAGGCTGAGCGCGTGTTTTCGGTCAGAGTCTCGTCGTCCAGGTCTAGCCTGCCGGTGAGCGGATCCATTACGACGTTTTCGAGCACCGTTCCAAATGTGCGCGTCGTTGCGTAGATTTCGGGTTCGGCAGTCGGAGAGAGGTGGATCACCTTGGCGTAGCAGCCACCCTCAAAGTTGAAGACTCCCTGGTCGCTCCAGCCATGCTCGTCGTCGCCAATCAGGGTGCGATCCGGGTCGGCAGACAGAGTCGTCTTGCCCGTGCCAGACAGCCCGAAGAATACGGCGCTATCACCTCCGGGGCCTATATTGGCTGAGCAGTGCATGGGGAGCACGTCGCGCTGGGGCAGCAAGTAGTTCAACGCCGTGAAGATAGATTTCTTGATCTCGCCGCCATATTCCGTGCCGCCAATGAGTACCAGGCGCTGCTCAAAGTTGAGGACGATAAACACTTCCGTCCGCGTGCCGTCAATCTCCGGCACGGCTTTGAAGCTGGGGATGTCAATGACGGTGAACTGCGGATGGTGATCGGACGCCTGCGTATCCGCGACCGGGATAAACATATTGCGGGCAAACAGGCTGTGCCAGGCAAACTCCGTGATCACGCGGATGGGCAGGCGGTATTGCGGGTCTGCCCCGGCGTAGCAGTCCTGCACGTAGAGTTCTTTGTTCTGAGCATAGGCCAGCAGGCGATTCTGAAGGATCTCAAAGCGATCTGGCTCCATGGGGCGGTTGACCTTACCCCACCAGATTTGATCCGCGCTGGGAGCCTGCTGGACGATAAACTTATCGTTCGGAGAGCGGCCCGTGTGGTGTCCGGTGGTGACTACCAGTGGCCCATTCAGGCCGATGTGCCCCTCGTCGCGGCGGATCACTTCCTCATACAATTGTGCTGGAGATAAGTTCCAGTGAACACGTTTCAGGTTGGTAAAGTCGTGTTTCCCCGCGCTAGAGTTTGTGTGAAGATCCATCTATTTATCCCGCTCCTTTCACCTTTCAGAGGGAGAACGTTCCGCAGGCGATTTCGTGAAGTATAGCGCCGTTCAGTATGTCAGTTGTTATCACAAGGCTTTTGATCGATCTTAACGATAACCCATAGATAACGCATAAAACTGAAAGGGCTGACCATAAAAAAGGTATAAACATCGCAAAATTCTCTCACCCCTAATTCATCCCGCGTGGACGGGCAAGCGCAGAAGAACACGGGGTGGTTCCCCTTTCCCAGCCAAACCAGGGAAAGGGGGCCGGAGATAGGACGGTTTTCCTATGCGTGGAACTGTTCAGCCTCGGTTGAACCCACAAGCGCTGCTGTCGATGCCTGCCCTCCGGTGATCGTTTGCAGCACCTCGTCAAAGTAGCCAGTGCCGACCTCGCGCTGATGGCGTGTAGCCGTGTACCCGTCGCCTTCTGAGGCAAATTCCTGTTTTTGCAATTCGACGTACGCAGACATGCCGCGCTCGTTGTATTCCTGCGCCAGTTTGAAGGTATGGTAGTTGACACTGTGCCAGCCAGCCAGGGTGATGAACTGGAACTTGTAGCCCATCGCGCCCAGGTCGCGCTGGAAGCGGGCGATGGTTGGGCCATCCAGGTGCTTCTCCCAGTTGAAGGACGGAGAGCAGTTGTAGGCTAGCAGCTTGCCGGGGAATTCCCGCTGGATCGCTTCGGCAAAGGCCTTGGCCTGGGCCAGATCTGGCGTGGAGGTTTCAAACCACAGCAGATCCGCATAAGGCGCATAAGCCAGGGCACGTGCAATGGATGATTCGATGCCGGGCCGGACACGGAAGTAGCCTTCGGGGGTGCGTTCGCCGGTCAGGAAGGCGCGATCACGCGGATCAATGTCGCTGGTCAGCAGTGTCGCGCCAAGCGAGTCGGTGCGGGCGATCAGCAGAGTGGGTACTTCCAGCACGTCAGAGGCCAGGCGAGCCGCCGTCAGAACGCGGATAAACTGTGAAGTGGGAACCAGCACTTTGCCGCCCAGGTGCCCGCATTTCTTTTCAGAGGCCAGTTGATCTTCGTAGTGGACGCCTGCCGCGCCTGCTTCGATCATGGATTTCATCAGTTCAAAGGCGTGGAGCGGCCCGCCGAAGCCCGCTTCGGCGTCGGCGACGATGGGCGCATACCAGTATGGTGTTTTGCCTTCGTCTTTGCGCCCCTGGGCTTCGCTGCGCTGAATCTGATCGGCGCGCATCAGGGCATTGTTCAGTCGGCGTACGGCTGCTGGGACGCTGTTGGAGGGATACAGGCTCTGGTCAGGGTAGGTCTGGCTGCCCAGGTTGCCGTCTGCGGCAGTTTGCCAGCCGCTCAGATAGATCGCCTTCAGTCCCGCCTTGACCATCTGCACGGCCTGTGCGCCGGTCATTGCTCCAAAGGTGGGCACATAAGGATCGTTGTGGAGCAGGCTCCACAGCCGCTGCGCGCCCAGTCGGGCCAGTGAGTGTTCGACCCGGATCGACGTGCGGAGGTTCACGACATTCTCGGCCTGGTAATCGCGGGTTATGCCGTGCCAGCGCGGATCGGTTGCCCACTGGCGCTGAAGAACTTGCGCTTCGTCGTACTGTTCGTGTTGATGGTTGCCGTTGCCGTTATGGTTTCCACTAAACGTTTGCATGATACACGTCCTTTCGGAGACTCACGTCTCGCAGGCATAGTTATGGTTTGTGTGTCGAGTAAACAGATAGAACAGGTTAATCCAGGTAGTCGTAAGCCATCAGCGTCAGGAATTCGCGGAACTGCTCGTCCAGGACCAGTTGATCCAGGATCGTCACCGCATCTCGGTAGCGTCGCGTGTCGGCGCCGCCCAGTCTACGCAGTTCTTCGTCCCGAATCTGGAAATACAGCTTGCGGGTGATGTCGCGGCCATCGTCCAGCTTTGCGCCGTAATGGATCCACTGCCAGAGTTGCGAACGGGAAATCTCGGCGGTGGCGGCGTCTTCCATCAGGTTGAAGATGGCGGCTGCGCCGTTCCCTTCCAACCAGGAGTCCAGATATTGCAAGGCCACGCTGATGTTCATGCGCAAGCCGTTTTCGGTGACCTTCCCGCCGGGGACACCGATTGCGGCGATCTGATCGGCGCTCACCTGCACTTCTTCGCGCATCCGATTCTTTTGGTTGGGCCGGGTGCCGAGCACCTGGTCAAATGGCTCCTGCGCGATGGCGACCAGGTCGGGGTGAGCCACCCAGGTGCCGTCGAAGCCGTCGCCGGATTCGCGAGTCTTGTCCTCGCGCACTTTGGCGAAAGCTTGCTCGTTGACTTCTTTGTCTTTACGGCTGGGAATGAAGGCAGACATGCCGCCGATGGCGTGGGCGCCGTGCTTGTGGCAGGTCTTCACCAGCAGTTCCGTGTAGGCGCGCATGAAAGGCACCGTCATCGTGACCTGGATGCGATCCGGCAGGATCACGTCGGGACGGCTGTGAAACTTCTTGATCGTGCTGAAAATGTAGTCCCAGCGCCCGGCGTTCAGCCCGGCAGAGTGATCGCGCAGTTCGTAGAGAATTTCCTCCATCTCGAAGGCCGCCAGGATCGTCTCGATCAGCACCGTCGCGCGGATCGTGCCGCGAGGGATTCCCAGGGCGTCCTGGGCCATGTTGAAAACGTTGTTCCACAGGCGGGCTTCCAGGTGGCTTTCCATCTTGGGAAGGTAGAAGTAGGGCGCCGTTCCGCGCTCGATCAGTTCCTGCGCGTTGTGGAAGACGTATAGGCCGAAGTCGAACAGGCTGGCCGAGACCGGCTGGCCTTCGACCAGGACGTGCTTCTCGGTGAGATGCCAGCCACGGGGCCGCACGAGCAGCACGGCGGTCTGCTCTTTGAGGGTATATTCTTTCCCATCGGGATTGGTGAAGCGAATGGTGCGCTGCACGGTATCCATCAGGTTGATGTGACCCTGAATCATGTTTTCCCAGGTTGGCGAGAGCGAATCTTCAAAATCGGCCATGAAGACCTTCGCGCCGGAGTTCAGGGCATTGATCATCATTTTGCGATCCACCGGGCCGGTAATCTCCACGCGGCGATCCTGCAAATCGGGTGGAGTCGGCGCGACCTGCCAGTTGGCTTTGCGTATATCCTGGGTTCCGGGCAGGAAATCGGGCCGCTCCCCGCGATCAAGCTGCGCCTGTCGCTCGGCCCGCCGCGCCAGGAGCGCCTTGCGGGTGGGATCGAAGGCCCTGTGGAGCGCCGCTACGAAAGCCAGGGCTTCTGGGGTCAAAACGCGCTCAATTCCGGGGTTAGTTTTCAGAACTTCAATGCTTTTTGTTTGCTCTAAAACTTGCATCATTTTCCTCCTGGGCCGTCCAACTTGATCTTTATGCAGTGGCCGATCATGCCTGTGATCACGCTGATTGAGAAAAATGGTACAAGTTTTTGCGGGTAGTCCACCACACATCTTTGGATAGGCTATGCAAAACGCTTTTTATGCCGCAAGGGGTAGGTGTCGGCTACCCGAACGGGTAGGAGACGTACTTTAGCGCTAGAATCTTGCAGAACCACCTTGAATCCTGTCAGCTATCCTTTCCAAGATGTAAGAAGGAAACAATGAGCAAACAGGTTGGCTTCTACGCAATCAATGATGATTATCGGGCCTTGCTGGAGTTAGCTGAGAAAATAGGATTCTTAGCTATCCCCGCTGTTAAACCAACCGATATAAAGATTCGCCCTGTTCGACCAACTCAGTTTCTTCTTCCAGAAAAGGTCAATATTTTCTGCTTAATGCCTGGCGCATTCACTGAATTCGAATCATATTACCAAGCATATCCTAATGGTAGTTCACACTTGAGGCGGAAAATATCGCCTGTTATTGACGTTTCCCCTTGTCCACGGGAAGGTATAGACATATATAACGGGCGTTTCTATTTTCAGGTAAACAGTGACATTCCCTTATATATCGAGGTTCTAAGGGGCTATGAGAAGCTTGTGCGGCATATAATAAAGTGGACAAGAACACAACCTTATCGTTTCTATGTAGGTGAATATACTGCTGAGGCGGCTCGGACTAAACAAATTCGCTTAATGCACTTTTTAACACAATTAAGACTTGTAACGTCCGAATAGTATTTTAGTATTTTTGTCGCCGTCGCTATCCATTATCCCCAGCGCAAGGTAGGACAGGCAGCTAGACTCTACGGTGTCCCTGTTTCACTCGCTAACTCAATCCCAGCTTCTGGCGACGGGCCTCAAGCTGCGCATTCAGCGTCGAGTCGCCGATCTCCTGCTCGATCTGGCTCGAGAGGCGCGTGCTGGCGCCTTCCAGGCGGGCATCAGCCTGATCCAGTTGTGTCTTGATGTCTTCGATCATCCGTGCGGAGTGATTGTCGGCAATCGCCTCCACGTCCTGGATCGACTGCGCAATCACCTTCTTGCTCTTGACCAGTTCGAGTAGAGTCGCTACCTGCTGGCGCTGGGCGCGCAGCACTTCAACCTTTGATTGAAGCACCTGGGTAACTTCCAGGAGCATATTGTACGTGGCAGTCTGCTTGTCGTACTGTTCCTGGTAGGTGCGGGCGATCTCCAGTTGATGGTTCAGGCGCGACTGCCCGACTTTCGCCAGCACCGGCTTGTCGGCCTGGAGCGAGGCATCTATCTGCATGTCCAGCCGTGCAGCTTCATTGGCGGCCTCGTCGTAGCGGGCCTTCAGCGTGCTGATCGTCACTTTCAAGTCCACCAGGGCCGACTTGAGCGTTTCCATGCTACGCTCGGCGTCGCGGATATATTCGTCGAAGACGGCCAGCGAATTGGATCGCAGCGCCTGGTCAACCAGGCCATGCAGGGTTGCCATGACCAGCAGTTTGATTTTGCCGAGCAAAGTTTGTGCCATGAGCGAAACCTTTATCAATCCAATGTTGCGAAGGACAATCAGGTGGCCGTGGGCATGGGAGTAAACGTTGGCGCTTGGGTATTGGTTGGCGTTGCGCTTGGCGGGAGCGGCGTGTTGGTGGGTATCGAGGTGGCCGTGGGCGGGACTGGCGTTTTCGTGGCTGTTGGTGGTAGTGGCGTATTGCTCGGCGGTATCGGCGTGGCCGTCTTGACCACAATGGGCGTCGGGGTCAGCGTCTTAATGACAATCGGCGTGATCGTCGGGATAAACGGGGTGATAGTTGGGGGAATATAAGGCGTGAAGGTCAGGGTCACAAAGGGCGCCGTGGGGTAGAGGTAAAGTTGGGTCGGCGTCGCGACCAGGGGTGGCAGCGGCGACTGTGGCGCATAGAGGGTGATGGTCGGGAAAAGCGTTTCGGTTGGATTGGCCGCGCTTTCCGTTGTTGTCGCCACCTGCGATCCCGGCGGGGTGGGCGTTGTGGGTGAATGCTGCGGTGCAACGCCCAGCAAGACGAATCCCACGCAGTAACATGGTAGCGTCGCCAGGATGATCAGCAACAAGCTGGTCTGAATGGTTCGCTGCCTGCGGACCGATGCTTCGGTGACACGTTCCATGAAATTACTCTCCGAGCCGAACCCTGCACACGTTCAAATAGCGATGAATGCGAGGCTCATAGTAGCACCGCCCCCAAAAGCTGTCAATTGGCCCGCCGCTGAGAGGCAGGGCGATTGCATCCTTTGGGTGGAGTGGGCGCAAGGTCACGTGTGAATCGGTTCGGCGCGAAGGGCTGCGACTGCCACGAGATGCCAAGAAAAGCGTTAATCGCTGCTCTGGCCTTCCAAAGCCCTTTCCACGCTGCCCAGCAGTTCCTGTGCGGTGAAGGGTTTATTGATGAAGCTTGCCACGTGGGCAATGTGCATGGCAAACACACGGTCAATCGAGACTTGCGAAGCGGTCACGACAATGAAAGGAATATCCTCGGTGCGTTCGTCGCGCTTGACCTGGTTATAAATGTCCCAACCGCTCATCTCCGCAAACATCAGATCGAGCAGGATTAGATTAGGCGGGTTTTTCAAAATGATGTCCACGGCTTCCGCGGGGTTGCTGATCGTCATCACCTGGTAGAAATCCGCCAGGATGTCATGGATGAGCTTGAGCATGTGGACATCGTCGTCAATGGCAACTATTCGTTTGCGTTTTGAAGTGCTCAATGATCCGCCTTTCGCTTGTCAACGCTAATATTCTACCGCATATTGTTATTTGAGTCGTAATAGATAAGCGAATCGGTACGCTTTGGATTCGATCTCACGTCCAGGAACTGGCTCCTCAACCCGATTCTACTCCATGAAAAAGATTGTGATAAGCCTTTGGCGATTCGACCAAATTCGAGAGGTTTCTCACCTTTAAAACGACCTATAAGCTTGTCCTTCCTTCTAGATGTTCAAAGGTGAAGGACCAATCATTTCGTTGTTTGCGCCCTCCAAAATGGGTCGTCGCGAAAGGAGCCGCTACCCTACGCTATGCTGATGATTGGCTGATTGGGTCGAAGATTTTCTGATGTCAGCGAAGCGTCGGTTTACACGCCAGGGCCATACGCTAAAATCCTACTTTGCTCACTGCCGCTATGGAAATTATGGTACTCGTTGGTATTATCGCTGCTCCTGGTGCATCATTGGCTCAAATAACTTACTTTGCGGGCGCTGGTGTCCTATGCGTCGCCAACAGTTCTGAATGTGTGACGAGGTATTCCTGATGCAAAAATTCCGCCGTCTGTTGTCGCTCCTGGCGCTTGCGTTATGTGTTGGCGCGTCGAACTTTATGCCGATCTACGCCAATCCCGGTACTCCGACACCGGCTCCCACGGCCAGCCAGGCGGACAGCATCAGTTGGGATTATGAAGCGCGCTCTACTCATGTGCCAATCCTGATGT
>DATGFK010000097.1:0-11692 GCA_035309185.1 Aggregatilineales bacterium | reverse complement strand
TCAATCGCCAGCAATTTGTTGCGCTTGCCATAGCGAACAGTCTATCAGAAACGATCATGGAATATGATACCGGGCGCATTGACGCGGCTACGTTCCAGCAGGTCGTTGGCGCAGGCACGTCCCAACTTGGCGTCGGGCTGACAGTAATTTCGCCCAACGGCACGGTTTTAGCGACCACACATGATTCGCTGCCCACCTTCACCACATCCAACCTTCCGCCGGAATTGGCTCATGCCTTTAGCGGCGCCGTGTCCAGCAACAGCCGCGACGATACACTGTTTGCTGCCGCGCCCATTCTGCACGATAGTCGCGATCAGGTCGGCGTGATCTGGATTGATTCGCCGTTGGGGCCGATCCAGGAACAGACACGAGATCGGCTACTCCTTCTCATCGGCGCGACGATAGCTGCCCTGTTGGCGGCCTGCGCATTCGGATGGTGGCTTTCGGGGCGGATTGTCCGTCCCCTGGCCGAAATCCAGGCGGCAGCGAGACAGATGGCCGGTGGCAAATTAGATGCGCGCGCTCAGGTGTCGGGAACTAGCAGTGAACTGTCCGCGCTGGGCCTGGTCTTCAACGACATGGCAGGCCGCATTGAAGCTCTTGTCGAGCGGCAGCGCGACTTTGTTGCCAACGCCTCTCACGAGCTTCGTTCACCCCTTGCGACGATCAAGCTGCGTACGGAGGCGCTTGCCGACGGAACTGCCAACGGTGAACGCGCACGCCAGTATGTACAGGAGATTGACCAGGAAACGACCCGCCTGGGGCGGCTTGTTGCCAACCTGTTGACGCTATCCCGAATTGATAGCAGTCCCCGCTCTGAACCCACAGAGGCGATCAATATCTGTGATGCGATAAACGATTGTGCAAGGGCCATTCAACCACGACTACATAATAAATCGCAAGACTTTCAGATGCTGGTGTCCGACACAATTCCCCTGCTGCGCATCCATCTGACCGATCTGCAACTGATGGTTAATAATCTCCTCGACAACGCCATCAAGTACACGCCAGAAAGCGGCAGAATACGGCTGGACGCGGGCTGGGCAGATGGCGAACTGACCATTGAGGTCTGCGACAACGGGATTGGTATCCCGCACACCGATCTGCCGCGTGTGAGCGAACGCTTCTTTCGAGTGGACCGTTCACGCAGCACGCCAGGCACAGGCCTGGGTCTGGCTCTGGTAGCAGCTACGGCGAGGCAATATGGTGGTCAGTTGACGGTAAACAGTACCGGCGCGCCAGGGGATGGCACGTGCGCACGGCTGGCACTCAGACCCAAGCAGACAGCAGCATGATGGGATGGTTCGCCGTCTCCATAATTGTTGCAATTCTGTTGACAGCCTGGGATCATTTGGGGTATATTAAAAACAATAATATTTAGGGGGCATGTTGTAGCCTTTGTGCTGGCAACTGCCCCCTCTTCGCGTCATATTATCTCGCTTGAACGTTTGCGTCAGAATTGATCCAGGCTGCACTGTGGTAATCGGCATTTGAGACTTCCCGACAAGCGGCAATGGGCTGAGCTATTTAGAAAAACGCCCTGGGCAATCGGCGTGGCCCAGATGGCTTTCCGTGTCTGGCAACCGTGGGTTACTGTAGGTGTCGTTGGCGCGCTCCTCAACGATGATGGTCAATTGTTGATCGTGGAGCACGTCTTTCACCCGAAGTTTCCCTGGGGGCTGCCCGGTGGCTGGATGAATCGCGGAGAGGAGCCGGAGCAGACCATCCGGCGGGAAATGCTCGAAGAGACGAGCCTGCATGTCAATGTGATCAAGCCGCTGCTGATCTCTAGAACCCAGTTTATGCCTGCTCACCTCGACGTAGCCTATCTTTGTCGCCACCAAACCGGTCATGCTGAAGGGGAAGAAATCCACTTGAGCAGCGAATTACTGGCTTACAAGTGGATTGATCCGCACAATCCGCCGCCGATGGCACACTTTCATAGCCGCGTGCTGCGGGCGGCGCTCAGTGAGCTTGCGACGGAGGGTAGTCTCCCAGAGCCAATGATCGAGGACAAGGCATAAGCCATTATGTTAGCAAACGGCTTTGGCAGGGCGCGAAGACGAAGTGGGCTGCCCATTCTGGCGCTGTTTTCCGGCGTTCTCCTTCTCGCGGCGCTGGTTGCCTTTGCGCTCGAACTGAGCCGCTTTGCCAGCAATCGCGATCTTCTCCAGGTAGACATCACAGTTGCGGGTGTGCCAGTCACGGGCCTTAAGCTCTCCGAGGCCGTCAACACCTGGGAAGCGGTCTACAACCAGCCCGTCGAGCTAGATTTTCAAGGTAGCCCGATTCTCCTGAGTCCTGCCGATATTGGTTTCAACATCAACAGCCAGCTCATGCTGTCCGATGTGCAATCGAAGGTAACTGGAACCAACAATTACTGGGCCGATTTCTGGAATTACCTGTGGCGTCGGCCAACCAACCCTGTGAGCGTGGATCTGCGGGCCGATTACCAGGAAGCCAAGCTGCGCAATTTTATGCAAGACATCGCTAATCGCTACGAACAGCGGGCCAGCGGGGCGACTTTTGATGGCAAAAGTATGACTTTTGACCAGGGAGCAGCCGGGACTCGGCTGGATATTGAGAAATCAATTCAAGATATTGACACTGCGTTGCGCAAACCAACCGACCGCAAGGTCAAGCTGACCATGAAGAGCGAAGGCCCGCACACGGCAACGATGGCAACGCTCAAACAAGCCATCCTGGATTACTTCACAACGAAAGGCTTCCTCCCAGACGGCCAAAATTCAGTGGCCTCGCTGATGCTGATTGACCTGCAAAACGGTCAGGAGATCAACATCAACCCGGATGTGCCCTACAGCGCCGAGAGCACAATTAAAGTTCCGATAATGCTCAATATCTTTCGCAAATTAACCTTCGCTATTGACAACGATACACGCTGGCTGATGGCGGCTTCCATCCTTTGCAGCAGCAATTCTGCTTCAAACTTCCTCATGCAGCTCGCCGGAACCGGCGCGGACAGCGGAACGCAGCTTGCCAGCGGCATTCAGCAGGTCAACAACACCGTCGGGGCGCTCGGCGCGGCGAATACGTTTATCAGTGCGCCGCTTTACGTAGGCGACAAAAAGTATCAGTTCTCTGTCCCAGCTCCCAAGACCAGCCCCGATAAAACCTTCGACACACAGCCCGATCCCTACAGCCAAACCACTGCCGATGATATGGCTATTCTGCTCCAGGAAATCTACGATTGCAGCGAATACGCGAGCGGGCTGGTCGCCATCATGCCTGATAACTACAACCAGACCAAATGCAAGGAGATGGTCGAGCTGCTCAGCGGCAATATTATCGGGCGCATGATCGAACTGGGCGTCCCGTCTGGAACGCGAGTCGCCCATAAGAACGGCTGGGGCGCGGTCGGGACGGGTTACAATTCCAGCGATGCGGCCATTGTCTATACACCCGGCGGGAATTACATCCTGGTGATGTATATGTGGGAGCGCTTACAGCCAGGCCAGACCGTCGGTAGCATCCTGCCCTGGGAGACGATGGAGGGTATTTCGCGTATCGTCTACAATTACTTCAACCCCGGCCAAGCCCTGATGGTTAGCCGCGTGCCGGAAAACCAGTACACGGCGGTGGATTGCGTGATGCCCAATCCAGCGCATGAAGAACGTATTGACCTGACGAACATCAGCAGCGGGCGCTTCGATGCCAACGGCCATGTTCTGCCCGATGCCTGCTATAACTACCCGCAATGCGATCCAATTCCGGTGCAGAAGCTCGGCGGTCAAACCGACCAGGCCACGCCCGGCAACCAGTCGAGCGTCCAGTCAACTCCAAACCGGCCAACGCCCACCCTGGCGCCGCAAACCACGAACTCAACAGCCAAAGCTACGCAGGCAGCCTCTCTGCCACCACCCCCGCCGAAGTAGCGGACTACGTCCGCGTCATGGTGAACAGGCGTACGCCGTAGGCAGGCAGTTCTAGCGGGAGTCCCGACGTGAGCAGGTCGTCCCCGTTGCGCAAGAGCCTCTCGGCGGGATTGAAGCCATCCTGGAACATCCATACGGCGCTGCCCGCGAAGTCTGGTCGTGGCAGGAAGACACGTCCTTTGGCAGGCCCGCCGCTGTAATTGACGACGACCATACGCCAATCCTCATTGAGCGCCCAGGCCCAGGCAAACAGGTTGTAGTGGCTCGGATCTTCACCCACGATCGGGTGAATGCCCAGCATCATGAAGGCGCCTTCGTGATACGGCGCTTGAGCGAGCGCCGCCAGAAGTGTGCGATAAAATGTTTGGACGGCGCGGTTAGGCTGCTCCGCCGGGCGCTCCCCCAACTGAACCGGAAGCTTCAGGGTATGGCCCTCAAATTGGCCCTCATGGAACAATTTGGCGCCGGGTAGAGTTGCGCTGAGTGTCGCAGCCGCCATAGAACGCTCCAGCCCGAATGCACTCACCGCCCGTCCCTCGTCGTGATTTTCGATAAAGCGCACCAGGCGGCGCTGAAAAACGCTGACCGCCAGCAAGTGATCGCGCACGGTCACTGGACTTTCGTGCAGCAAACGATCATAGAGGCGTTTGTCGTAGGTGTAATCAAAGCCAAGCGCCTGGAGATCGGCCTCCATATCCCAGTAAACTTCCGCCATGAAGATAAAATCGGGCCGCAGTTGCTTGATGGTCGGGATGACGTCTTCCCAGAATTCTCTGGTAGGCATCCTGGAACGCCCCCAGGTGTGCGCAAACACGCGGTTGACCATCAACATCGCCATATCGCATCGCACACCATCGCATTGCCGTGCAATGTCCATGAGCAGCCCTTGTGTCTGTCTTCGCACTTCAGCAGAAAACGCATCAATCTGTGCGGTATCTGTCCAGGCCGGGAAGTACGGATCGCGTCCATGTGCAAAAATTGCGCCGGGCCGCCCAGCTTCGCCCTCGACCCGAAAGTAGTATCCCGGCTGATCGGTAAGATCAGATTCTTTGCCAGGCACAAAACATGCTGGACATTCGCGCGTCCAGGGGTGGTCTACGGCAACATGATTGGGGACGTAATCGAGGATCAGGCTTATGCCGCGCTGTGAAAGCTGAGCGCGAAATGCAGCCAGGCCTTCCGGGCCTCCCAGGTGTGCATCCACCACGTAGCGGTGTACCGCATAAGGCGATCCGACAACCTGTTCAGGCTGCAAGTCCGGCAGCGCGCGGCGATATTCGGTCTGCAAGTCAGGGTGTCTCAATGCGATCTGCCGCGCCGGGGCGCTGCGCTCCCAGACGCCCATCAGCCAGATCGCATCCAGGTGGGCGGATGCCAGTTCGTCCACGATTTCATTGGGGATGGTAGACAGTTGTACTGGGCGCTTGAGACGCTTGCTCAAGGCCGCCAACCAGGGCCAGGTGTTAATTTCGTAAATCGTGGGGTTGCGTCGTATGGGCATGATGATGTCCTTCCGCGATAGCTTCCGTGCGATCTTAGCAAAACTCCGTTGGCTTTACGCGCCCCATTAAGGCAGTTCCTTTGACTAGCTCCCCTCGCCGCCGAAGAAGTCCAGCACACGGTCGAAGAAGCCTTTGCCAGATTTTTGCGGCTCAAAATCTGCACCGCCGAGTGTATGTCCGAGTTCTTCAAACAGGCGGCGCTGCTCTGCCGTCAATTTCAGGGGCACGACCACCTGCACAATCACAAGCTCATCGCCCCTGCCGCTGGACATTCCATCTGAGCGAATTTTTGGCACTCCGTGCCCTTTGATTCGGAAAACTTTGCCAGATTGTGTACCAGGAGGGATGTTGAGCGATTCGTCTCCGTCCACAGTCGGGACGGTTATCGTCGCGCCAAGCGCAGCCTGGGAGACGTTAACTTTCATGTCCAGCAGGATGTCATTTTCACGTCTGCGGAAGAACTCGTGCGGCGCCACATGAAAGAATATCTGCACGTTGCCGTTCGGCCCGCCATTTTCGCCGGGTTCACCCTCGTTGACCACCCGCAGGCGTGTGGTGTCGTCAACACCGCCCGGAATGCTGACCTTCAGCTTACGGTTCTTCCGCAAAAGGCCAGAGCCGCGACATTCTTTACAGGGCGTGTCTACCACTTCACCACGTCCCCGGCAGCGCGGGCAAGGCATCATCTCGACCATATTACCCAGCAGTGTGGCGCGCGTCTGGCGGATTTCCCCTGAGCCACCGCAGTCCGGGCATCGGCGGGGCTGTGTACCGGGTTCGGCCCCGCTGCCAGCACAATGTTCGCATTTTTCGAGCCGCGCGACGTCAATCTCTTTTTCAGCGCCGAAGATTGATTCCTCGAAGGTCAGGTTCATGTCATAACGAATGTCACGTCCGGCACGAGGCCGGTTACGCGCACCCCGCCGGGATTGCCCGGTGGAAAACCCGGCAAAGTTGTTCATGAAGTCGAAGATGTCGTCCAGGCCCCCAAAGCCGAACCCTTCTGCGCCGAAGCCGCCCGAGCCTCCGTTCACACCGGCCATACCGAAGCGATCATAGCGGGCGCGTTTGTCGGGATCGCTCAGCACTTCATAGGCTGCGGCTACTTCCTTAAAGGAGTCTTCGGCTGCCGGGTCAGGATTGACATCCGGGTGATATTGACGGGCCAGCCGACGGTAAGCCTTCTTGATTTCATCGGGCGACGCACTTTTAGCCACGCCCAGGACTTCGTACAAATCTCGCGGCATCGTTGACATTACCTTACCTTGATACACGAGTACACAGCTATTGTACAGTTATCGCGGCGATTGTACACCGTGCATATATGAAATTTGATAGAAATTCACAAATGCGTCAACTGCGAGAAGGGTTAAACGGTGAATACCATCTCGCCAACCGGCGCGGTTGTCATGATAGTCCCCATCGCCTATAATAGCCCATTCGTGTTAGCCACAAAGAAGCCTGCAAGGGAACGCATTATGCCTCGTGTCGAAAAAAGCATCGTCATCGCCGCGCCGGTGGCTCAGGTTTTTGAGGCCGTAGCCGACGAACCCGAACGGATGGTTGAATGGTGGCCGCCTATCGAACTTCAAGAGCGTATTACGCCGCCGCCCACGCAGCTTGGTTCCAGGTCGCGCTACGTGTATAACATGTCGGGCTTCAGGCTCAAGGGTGAACACCGCGTTGAGCAGTTTGAGCCGAACCAGGCGCTCCTGGTCAAGACTACCAGCGGCATTGACAGTGCGTTTCACTTCATATTCGCCTCGGCGGACAATGATGCGACGAAGTTGACGATTGCCGTAGACTACCAGTTGCCCGGCGCAATTGTGGGGCAATTGTTGAACAAAGCCTTGATCGAGGGCGAGAACGCGAGAAATCTCGACCTGGGTCTGAAGAATCTCAAAAAGATGCTGGAAACCAATTTGCGCCCTCATCCGAATTCTGTACCTGGCATGGAGAGCAGACATTGAGCGAGATCGTTGTGAAGTACATCCCATAAAATCAACGAAGTTCGAGGTGTAACGCTATTGATGACAATGCGTTTTCGCAGGTTCCAGAAGTTATTTCGTGTAATTTTGCCCCTTCTCACACTGTGGATGATTTTATTGGCCCTCAGCGCCACACCGGGCAAGACCTATGGGCAGTCTGCAACCAACGCGCCGGTCTTGGTCGAAGCAATTAAACTGGCGAAAATCCGTTCTGGCCCCGGCATCACCTACCCTGAGCTAGGCCAGATTGTCTCCGGCACAACCTACCCGCTGATCGGACGCAATGATCACTTTCCCTGGTACTTGATCGTGCTCCCCGATACGCAGGGCTGGGTATTTTCAGACCTCGTGAAAGTCACCGGCGACCTGAGCAGTGTTCCCTTCGTAAGCATCATCATTACGCCAGGCGCCAGTGCCACGCCAACCCTGACACAGACGCACGAGGCTAACAGTCCATCGTTTTCTGATACCCCTGCCTCGGCATCGGCCACGCCGTCTACAACGCCGCAGGGTTTTACCGGCGTTACCGTTGAAGCGATTAGCGAGGCGCGCGTGCGTTACGGCCCCGGTACAGACTTCCCACGGGTCGGTACCATCTACAAGGGCCAATCCTACGCGGTGCTGCGCCGTCATGCCCTCTATCCCTGGCTGGAGATCGAGTACGATCCCGTTGCCAGCAAACGGGCCTGGGTCTCCAAGGAGACTGTTACTGTGGCAGGCGATCTTGCCAGCGTCCCAGTTACCAGCGATCACAGTTTCGGCTACCCAACTCTCACCGCAACGCCGGAGATGGTCGTTACAGCCATATCGCCCTGGAACAGCGCGCCGCCTTCATCCGTCAGCGATGGTATGACGCGCCTGGGAAGCGCCGTTTATGACCTGCTCATGCAAAATGAGTTCGTCCCCGGCACCGAACGCCAGGCATCGGTATTTATTCTTGACCTTAGTACGCAGCAGTCTGTTTCGCTGAACCCGAATATCGCCTACAGCGCCGTCAGCATGATGAAAATTCCCGTGATCGTGTCATTCTATCGTAAACTGACCGGTCAGCCGACGCGAGATCAGGCTAAGGCGCTGGGTGAGATGATGGTATGCAGCGAGAACAGCAATTCCAACATCCTGCTGCGCTTCATGGGCAATGGCGACGAGAACGTGGGCGCGCAGTACGTCACCAGCACCATGCAAACGCTCGGCCTCAAAAATACATTCCTGGCACGGGCCTTCTACGTCGGGCCGGTGGATGCGACACCCACGCCACTGCCACAACCGATCACGCCTATTAAGACCAATGCCGATCAAGTTAGCACAGAGCCTGACCAGTACAACCAATCTACACCCGCCGATTTGGGCTGGCTACTGTCCAGCATCTACCAGTGTGCCGTTGACGGTTCAGGGCCAATTGCGACGGCCTTCAATGGCGATGTGACCATGCAGGAATGCCGCCATATCGTGAATGCCATGCGAGCTGACAAGATCGGGGCATTGATCGAGGCTGGCGTTCCGCAAAACGCCAGCGTCGTCGTGGCACACAAGCATGGCTGGGGTGACGATACACACGGCGACGCGGGCCTGATCAGCACTGCGGGCGGCGACTACGTGCTGGTCGCCATGCTGCATAACCAGACCTGGCTCAAATCCGACGAATCATTTCCGCTGATTGCGGAAATATCGCGGATGACATATAACACTTTCAATCCGAGTGCTTCACTGGACAAGATTCACCCTCAGCCGGTTCCAGCAGATTGCACGATCAGCGATCAATTGGTGGCCGACTTTATTAATCCGTCATTGCCGCCTATCAAGTGAGAAAGGGAACAGCCATGACCGTAGGAACCAATTTGCCGATCTGGGGTGTGTTGGGCGGCATCGCAGGGCCGCTCCTCCGGCTGCTCCAGGAGAAACTGACGCCGCCTCAAAAAGGCTTGAAGTATTACGACCTGGACATTACGCCTGCCGCCGACCTGGCCCACCTTATCGTGGAAGACGGCGACAACGCGGGCGCAGTCGCCCATCGAAAGCCCTATACGCACTTTATCCGGCTGACCAATTATGGCCGCGAGGTGATTGACGCGAACGACTATATCAGGCCCTTTCGCGTACAGTACCAGGACGGCGCCAATACTTCGCAGATCGCGGGTTATCGGATTATCCGCGATGATCGGACAGTCCATCCCAAAATCTATGGCAGCACAGCGGCGCCAGCAAGCATCGTGTTTCATGATACGCTAAACCCAGGCGATACTATCGTTCTCGGCGTGCTGCTGGCCCTGGGTAGCGAACCTGAGAGGGCGCACATTGACGGACGCATCAAGGGCATTCCACGCCTGAACCTGAAGTGGCATCACCACAGCGCAACGGGGTCACGAATGATCTGGCGGCTGGTCATTCACTACTTCGCCCTTCCCCTGGCGCTCATGGCAGGGTTGCTCGTTGGATATGTGATCACGCTCGTCATCAACCCCTATGCCGATGCCGTGCGCAGCGCGATCAATTATCTATTGGAACAATTTGGTCTGGGCCTGGTCATTGGCCTGATTCTTGGCGGAATACTGGCCGCAGTCTTTGAAATCTGGGAATATTTCTCGTTCCGGAGTCAGCGTCGCACGGTTGAGAATGCGTTCCGAAACGTCGTTCGCGAACGCCTCGACAAGCCGCTGCCGTTAGAATAAGTTTTGGTCGCTCACCGCGATGAACTGGTCAGGTAATCGTAGAGCAGCTTAAGCGCGGCTTCCGCCGACTGCTGCTTGTTTGACTCGCGATCTCCCGTCCAGACGTAGCGTACTACGCGCTCACCTGATGGACTACCCAGCGCGATATAGGTCAGGCCAACCGGTTTATGGTCTGTGCCGCCGCCCGGTCCGGCAATCCCGGTAACGGAGAGTGCCAGGTCGGTGCCGAAGGCGGCGCGCACACCCATCGCCATTTCGAGCGCCGTCTCTTCGCTAACCGCGCCGTGCCGCATCAGCGTCTTTTTGCTGACGCGCGCGAATTTCACTTTGGCCTCGTTGGAGTAAGTCACAAAGCCGCCCATCACGTAGGCCGAACTGCCAGGCACGTTTGTCAGGCGGTGCAAAATCAGCCCGCCAGTACACGATTCGGCAGCGCAAACGCTCAGCCCTCGATCTCGCATCACTTGGCCGATGCGCACTTCCAGGGGCGGCTGCGGCGACGCTTGAGTCGGGTGGTTAGCCGCTGTATCGTCGAGATGACTGCTGTGGGCGCCATTGCCGTTTCCGCCGTTGCCAGCGGGTTTGCCAGGGTTCCCGTTGTTGTTTCCGTTGCTCATCCGAAGCGCCTCCCGCTGGTGACCCGGTCTGCCAACGTCCCGGCCACCTTCGTCGCGTCCTCGGCGACGATCAGGTCGAAGTACACGTTGGGCCACCGATCCTTGATGTGATGGCTCATGTAATCCACGAGGTCTGGTGTTGCCAGCACCGTCGTTGCCAGGCTTTTGCTTGTCGGAATATAGGCGATAAAGTCTGTCGCGGACAAGACAGTCGGGCGGAATTTGTCGTAATAATCGCGCGCATTTCCAAAAAACCAGTTTGTATCGAAGCCCGGAGCGAGGATCAGAAAATGATAATCCGGCGCGCCGTGGATTGGCCCAGGCCCAGGCAGTACAATCACGCGATGGCCGCCCGGCCCAGGCCCAGGGCCATCCAGCGCATCAATGGCCGGGACACTCTTGTAGATCGGTGCGCTGCCGCCCAATCGGGCGACTGCCGGGATCGGCCCTTCCGTGGATTTGAAGTATTCGTCCTGCTTCCAGAGATTCAGCCCGAACATCCAGGGCGGCCCATGTTGGGAGATCCAGTTGAAGGCCGCCAAC
This sequence comes from Aggregatilineales bacterium, assembly GCA_035309185.1. Taxonomy (GTDB): domain Bacteria; phylum Chloroflexota; class Anaerolineae; order Aggregatilineales; family UBA2796; genus DATGFK01. The sequence continues at coordinate 480 of DATGFK010000097.1, read as the reverse complement.
GTGCCTTCGCCATGACTCCGCCAGGTCACGAGTGGGTAGCGCCCATCAGCTTGCATCACACTGGCATGGTTAGTAGGGTTAGGCGTAATCCCGCCTTCCGTAGCAACGACCGGAATGGCACCGCCACCGAATAGATCGGCGAATTTCAACATGAAGGCGTGGCCCATACCCGTCAGGCCAATCGGATCGCCCGTCGGGAATTTTGCTGGGCCGGAAACCGTCGTGATACCAGGCGAATTGGCCTGCGAGATCGGATCGAAGGGATACTCGAAGTGCCAGCCACCCTCATCCGCATTTTCCTGCTCCGGCTGGCGCGGCGTCAGCGGGCCTGTGGCTTCCTGGTAGTAGTGGTTAAAGTAATAAGGGTGGACCGCAGCCCATAAGCCACTATCCGCAACGGCGCGGAAGCGGTCGTAGAAATTGTCCTGAATATAAGTGAGCATAGCGGTCAGAAAACTCACAATGTCGCCATCCCCGCCG
>DATGFK010000096.1:0-5958 GCA_035309185.1 Aggregatilineales bacterium | reverse complement strand
CCACAAACGTTACACGGCGCTCCGATACAACGGGCCGGGCACGAATCTAACCGTTGGCTTGCCGGAAGGACACCTGTGGTGCGGGGCCGAAGAGATGAGCCAGAATGGCATCACTTTCACGGCGAACATCCCCACCGAAGAGGTGTTTACCATGCCTCACAAGGACAGGATCAACGGCGTGGTGAGCGGAACAAAACCGCTGAATATGCCGTCGGGCGTGCTGATCGAAGACTTCAGCCTGACTTTTAAGGCGGGACATGTGATCAATTCGACAGCCAGGGTAGGCGAAGACGCTTTGCGCAGCTTCCTTGCCCTGGATGAGGGCGCCCGTTCCCTGGGCGAAGTAGCCCTGGTTCCGCACAGCTCTCCGATCTCTCAATCTGGCTTGCTGTTTTATAACGGCCTTCTCGACGAAAATGCGGCCTGTCACCTGGCGCTCGGCGCGGCCTATCCGAACTCTTATCAAGGTGGTCCAGGCATGTCCGACGAAGAATTCGCGGCGGTTGGCGGCAATCAAAGCATGGTTCATCTTGATTTTATGATCGGCTCCGGCCAGCTTGATGTGGACGGCATTCGGGAAGGGGACATCCGCGAGCCAATCCTGCGCGCGGGCGAGTGGGCGTTTTGATTGCCCTCCGACAATTGCCTGTATACAAGGTTGCAATCCATGCTATAATATTTTTTGATAGGGTGAAAAACTCTCTTGGCCTGATTCTGCAATTTGGGCGTCTGTTCCCCGTCGATGCGAAACATTTTTGCGATTTCTGCCACGTCAGCTTGGATACCTGTCAAAACCCTATTTTCCCTATAAGGAGTCTACCGTGACTAAAAAGTTGTACGTTGGCAACATGTCGTATGAGACGACAGAACAGCAAATCCGTGAACTGTTCTCACAAGCAGGCGAGATCACCGAGATCTCATTGATCACCGACCGCGATACGGGTCGTCCAAAGGGCTTCGGCTTTGTCGAAATGGCAACCGAAGACGGCGCCAAGGAAGCCATCAAACGCTTCAATGGCTATAGCATGAATGACCGTACCCTGACCGTCAACGAAGCGCGTCCCCGCGAAGAGCGTTCGGGCGGCGGTGGCGGCGGCTACCGTGGCGGTGGGGATCGTGGTGGTGACCGTGGCGGCAGCGGTGGTCGCGGCGGCTACGGCGGCAATCGCAGCCGCTTCTAAGACGTCTCGTTCCTTCAGCTAACGAAAAGAGCCGTGCAAAGAGCAGTCTTTGTGCGGCTCTTTTTTGTTAGCCTCGATCATAATCGGAGAATTGAACTGCCTACCTGTGCCGATGGAGGCCCTGCCATCTTTTTTAAAAACCGGTATACAATTTTTTTTAACCATGCTATAATTTTTTCTTGATAGGGTAAAAAAGTTTCCGGGCCTGATTCAGCAATTTGGGCTTCTCTGTCTTATTTGTGAGCCTACTCTCTTTGCGACTTCTGCCACGTCAGCTTTGATTGCTCTGTCAAAACCCTATTTTTCTCTATAAGGAGTCTCCTGTGACTAAGAAGTTGTACGTCGGCAATATGGCCTATTCCACCACCGAAGAGCAGATCCGTGAACTATTCTCCCAGGCCGGGGAAATCACCGAGGTCGCACTGATCACTGACCGTGAGACGGGCCGAGCCAAGGGCTTCGGTTTTGTCGAAATGGCAACTGAAGAAGGCGCCCAGGAAGCCATCAAGCGCTTCAACGGCCACAACCTGAACAATCGTACCCTGACCGTCAATGAAGCGCGTCCCCGCGAAGAGCGTTCGGGCGGCGGTGGCGGCTACCGTGGGGGCGGTTACAGTGGGGGTGGGGATCGTGGCGGTGACCGTGGCGGCAACGGTAGCCGCGGCGGCTACGGCGGCAATCGCAGCCGCTTCTAGTTCGCGGAAGCACGCCGATAATTAGTGTTCGACAGACCTCCGGGTATCCCGGAGGTCTTTTTGTGTCCCGAAATGGCCCGCCAGGAGGGTCGGCTTTCGCCAGGGTCTTTGCGACAGGCCCAATATAGATTAGAATCTCATCACACAGTCAAACCGTGGAATGTCGGGAGAACAACAATTATGCCTTTTACCCGCGAGCAATTGGCGCAAAAACGGGACACAAAAATCCGCGTCGCCATGTCCGAACGTGCGCCGATCTGGCTGACCAACGAAGCGTACCGCCCACACTCCGATGCCCTGCTGTTCGACCTGGTTTATGCCAATCCGGTCTATGGCTGGGTCAGCCAACGCTTCAAATATGATGGGTTCAACGATGTCTTGTATCAGATGGGCGAACACCGCCTGAGCGAGGCCGAGGCCTTATCGGTACAGGATCAAGAGCCATATATCACGGGCGAAATCGCAACCTTCGTCTTGAACGAGCCGGGCAACCGTCCAAGCCCCGCCTCACCGCTGTCGCGAATATAACCTCATCAACAAAGGCATGCGGATTCCTCGTGTCTGCGTGCCGTATGATTCTGCTCGTTGAGCCGGGGTCTTGATCCCCGGCTTAGGAATAGAGAATTCTTTTCGCGGAATCCGCACATTATCTGGCGCCACCTTTAGAGAAACTCGATTTAATGTCTCTCAGATTCCATGAAATCGCCGAAGGTAACCATCGGATTCTTAACCCCATAACCGACGATAAGATCGCATTACTTGGCGAGATTTGTCAACTCAAGGCGGGGATGCGGCAGTTGGATCTCGCCTGTGGCAAGGGGGAAATGCTTTGCCGATGGGCACAGCGGTGGGATATTGATGGCATTGGCGTAGATATTAGCACGGTGTTTCTTGCCGCAGCACGTCAACGAGCCAACGAATTGAGCGTAACTAAGCGCGTAACGTTCGTTGAAGCTGATGCAGGCAGATATGTGACTGAGGAGACCAATGCCCATGCCTTCGATATTGTCAGTTGTATAGGCGCAACCTGGATTGGCGGCGGGCTGACCGGCACGCTACGATTGATGTCGTCAGCCCTCAAATCAGGCGGCCTGCTGCTTGTTGGTGAACCGTACTGGATTACCCCGCCGCCAGACGAGGCCTATGTCTCATCCGGGATAGGTAAAGATGATTTCACCTCGTTGATTGGAACGCTTGACCGTTGCGAATCGGTTGGGTTGGAGCTGGTCGAGATGGTCCTGGCATCGCAGGACAGTTGGGATCGGTACGCAGCCGCGCAATGGTGGACTGTCAGGGACTGGTTGGACCACAACCCCAACGATCCGGACGCCTCCGCAATCCAGAAGTGGATCGTGCGCCATCGTCGAGATTATCTCCAATACCGACGGCATTACCTGGGTTGGGGCGTGTTCATACTCAGGTCAAAAAGTGCCGCCTAATCGAGCTGCGTGTGACGCTTGCTCACATCCAGTTTCATCTTCACGACCAGGAAGTCCAGTAGCTTTTCCCACGCCTGCGTGGCTGCCTGTTCGTTATAGGCCTGGCTCTCGTCGTTGAAGAAGCCCTCTGTCGTACCTGCCAGCACGACGACCTCGCCTTTGTGAGCCGACTTCGCCAGAGCGGAACGCATTTGCTCGATCATCTCCGGCGAGGCGCTGGAATCCTTCTCGGCGTAGAAGGCCAGGATGGGCGTTTCGCTGGCTGGAATCAGCGTAAGGAATTGATCGGGCTTACCCGAAAAAATCACCGCCCCCTGGAGATCAGTGCGGTGGACGGCGGCGTTGAGAGCCAGTTCGCCGCCCATCTGCCAGCCAAGAATCCCCACGCGCCGGTTGACCCGGTTGTGGGTTTCCAGGGCGCTCAATGCCGCAGACACTTTGGCAATGGCCGCCTCGCCAAGCTTGGCCTGGAGCGCGCGCCCCTGCTCGTCATCCTGCGCGACCTCGCCCTCGAACAGATCCGGCGCGATGACGTAAAACCCGAGTTCGGCAAATCGGCGCACCTGCCGCCGCATCTGTCCGGTCAGGCCCAGCCAGGTGTGGATCAGCACCAGGGCCGGGAATGTCCCGCCGATCTCCGGATGCGCCCAGAACGCCGGGAGATAGTGATTCTCCGCGACGACGTTGATAAAGCCACTCGTGACCTGGTGCTGAACCAACCTTGTCCGGTGCATAAGCCGACCCGTCCTTAACTGGCTTTCTTTTTCGCCTTTGACCTCGATTTACGCGGCGCGGCAGCTTTGCGGCCTTTGCGTGGGCTATCTGTGGACCTGGCTGGCGATGCCGACGCCTTCACCGCGCTGCTTTCGGCTGTGGGTGCTGGGGCTGTGCCAACCGCCGCAATTGGCTCTGGCGCCTTCGATCCCGACACTGCGGTGCGAGCTGCCCGTCGCATCACGATTCCCTGCCGGACGTGATCCACCTCATGGCCGAGCAGGAGCAGCACCCACGTGTGATAGGTGCAGCGCCCAAAAGCCGGGTTTACGGTAATTTTTTCGGGGTCGTAGCTGTGGCGAGTTTTCTCAATCGCGTCGAAGATCTGCGCGGTGGCTTTGTTCAGGTTCTCTTGCAGCACCCCCGATGGGATATTGAGCTTCGCGCCCTCTCCAAACCCTTTAGCGGCTTCGACCACGTGCGGAAGCTGGCTGGTGCTCACGTCGAGCAGTTGATTGTAGTAAAAGCCCTGCGAATAGATGAGATGCGTGACCATCTCGCTGATCGACCAGGTTGGGTTGCCATCGATCTGGAACGAAGCCTGCGCATCGGTCAGGTCGCCCACCGTCTTGATCATCAGTTCGCGCGTGTGGTGAAAGGTGTCAATAAATTCGTCCAGGTTAAACCGAGTCGAGGCTTCCAGCCAGGTGGTCTGGCCGGAAAAGGCTTCAAGTAGTAGCTGGTTCAAAACAGTTGAGTCAATCATATAAATAAGGTATCCCGCCTGGTCAGCAATTGTGTTTTTTACGTTAAAACTGCGTCCAGATCATAGCACAGAGGCCGAGGGCGTCCAAAGACCCGCTTCCTGACACTCGCCATATCTCGTGGCCTGTCCCGTTAGTTGACACTTGCATCCGCTAAGATTTTGAGACACGATAGCGTCAGCGTGAAAATTCGCTCCTTCAGGGAGACTCAAGCGGAGCAATACCATGTCTCACGACTCGTTAATGCGCGTGCTGCGGGCGATCCAGCCCCCGGCAGGCGTTGAAGAATGGTTCCAGACCGATTCCGAACCACAGGCGCCGGCATCAACCCACGTGCCCGGCGACTATCAGCGCGGCGTGCGCGACGTGCTGGCCGCGCTCGGCGTGCTGGACAGTGATCGCGACGCGCCTTCAACCCCCAACGCTTACTATTTCCTTCGCAGCCTGCTGTCATCCCTGCACGATAACGCCCTGGGCAGTGGATCGTGGCAGGGCGGCGTGATAGATGGCTGCGCCGGGACAGGCGCGCGGCTGCTGCGCGTGCTGGAAGAGAATCGCCTGGACTGCTGCCAGCAGCCGACTCCGCTGCGGGTCGTGCGGGCTGTCACCGCCGTAATCAAGGCGCGACAGGGCAATTCTGACGTGTACCTGATGCAGTATGACGGCAAAGCACGCCAGTTTCAGCCACTCGGCGGCAAGCAAGAAACCTTCGACGCCGACGAGCAGGCTGCCTTGACCCGCGAACTGTGCGAGGAACTGCAACTGGAAGGCCTGCGGCCCGGCGTAGATTTTCAACTGCATCCGCTGGCCCAGCGTGTCCGCTTTAACGAGGTCTCGGCCAGCCTGAACGTGCTCACGCAGTACGATCACAGCTTCTTTCACCTGACCGACGTGCGCTTCCGCATCCCGAATGATGGTATCACACGCTGGATCGCTGCCGATGAGCTGGCTGCCGGTATTACTGACGAAGGCCAGGCCGTGACGCGGCTGTTTGAGGAAGCCATGCCGGGCGCGCTGGCGGCGCTGGATTACAGCATGGCTACGCTGTAGGGGGTGCGTTCCCATGAACGCCAACCTCTGACTCCGCGCCCGTAACCCACCCGTAACAATTCGACGCTAAAATAAGCGTATGAGACAGCAAACGATCCTCGTTGTGGACGACGAA
>DATGFK010000095.1:0-2376 GCA_035309185.1 Aggregatilineales bacterium | reverse complement strand
GCTGGTCACGTCCTGCAAGGCATTGACCTGGGCGAAAAAGTCGGCATTCTGGTACAGAATGGGATTGAGAAATCCGATCGATTGGCCTTGTTGCTGGTTCAGCAGGGCGATCAAGCTTGCCCACAGGGGCGCAACGGCGCTGGTGCCGCCAAAGACCACGTTCTGCCCATCAACCCGCACTTTGTAGCCCGTGTCGGGGTCGGCATTGCCTGAAACATCAGGTACCCCGCGGCCCTTGTGCTGATCATTGACGGAAGGTGGAATGTGCGCGTTCGCCTGCCAGTCAGGCAGAGGGAAGACATCGCTCACGCCACCCCCCGATGCTGAAGCGGTGGGATCGTCATTCCAGACCACCTCGCTGCTTTGCACATACTGGTTGCTCAGCGCGTCAAAGGTCGCTTCCAGCCTTGTCCCGCCACAGGCCAGAGCGTGGGGACTGCTCGATGGAAAATCAACGTGCGCCAGCCCATCGCCGACGCCATCCGACGAACCGTTATCACCCGACGCGCAGCAAACGTTGATGCCCAGTGTGGCAGCCGCCTGGAACGCCAGGTCCATCGCCTGCATAGCCTGGGCTGTCCAGTACGTTTCAGCCGCGCCCCAGCTTATCGAAATGACCGTCGGATTGTTGGTTGTATCGTGCGTAGCCTGCGTAATGGCATCCAGAAAGCCCTGATCTGTATTGGGGGCAAAGTAGACTGCTATTCTTGCGCCCGGAGCAATGCTGCCCACCACTTCAATATCCAGCGCTACCTCGCCATCCGCGCTGTCCGGCGTGCCTTCGGGCGCGTTTTGCCCGCCGTCAACGGAGACGCTGACGACGTTCGGCTGTGGCAGGTTTTGCTGCTGGAAATAGGTCTGCAAATCGGCATCGGTGTAACCACCGCCAAGTTCGATGATGACAACGCACTGCCCCCGGCCACTGGCTCCCGCCGGGAAGTCATACATCTGAGCCACCTGGAGCGGTGTGTAGGAGACATATTTAGCCGCGTTATGCGCATCGGGCGCGAGCGGATGCGCCTCCACGCTGGAACGTTGCAAGTGTGGCCGCGCCTGCGGGCGGTTATCGAGGCCGAAAACGCCCACGATAATCGAATCGAGGTCCTCCGGTATATGCAACGGTCCCGTGCGACCCCGGTATGTGCCGCCGGGATGCTGGTACATTTGCAGGTCAGTGGCGAACGCGGCGCTCATGGCATCCGCCGTACCCCCCAGCACCATCCGCCGCCGCGCCGGGTCCGTCGAGACGACCGTAAGATTATGGGCAGCCGCGAATTGTTCGATCTTTGCGATATCGTCAGGGGACGCGCTCAAGGTCGCGTTATACTCTTCCCTGGTGAGCGGCGGGCGCTTCTTCTGCGCCTGCTCGCTGATGATGTTGCTCAATCCGCCCGTCGTGGGAGGCCTCAGGTAAACGGTGGCTTCGATCTGTTCACCGGGATCAACAGGACCAACCGGACTCGCGCCGGGCAGAGGGTCCCGCTCGCTACCCGGAAGTCTCTTATACCCCTGGGGAGATGTGTCTGTCATATGCTCCTCTTTCTTTTTCGATTAATGTAATATGCCCCTGACGAACACTACCAATCAAGATCGGTCCTGGTCTGTCATTCTGAGCGCAGCGAAGAATCTCCTGCCGCCTTGAGATTCTTCGCTGCGCTCAGAATGACAGTGCCGATTTTGATCGTTAAAAGTTATCGTAATGCTACTGCAGGCGGCCAGAAAATATGCACCTCGCGTCAACTAACGAGATTATACACGATATATGCTACAAGCATCAGTTTAACCTTCTATTACATGGGAAAAGCTGGTATGCTTTTTCTGGATGCTTGATAAACAGACAGAAAGGCCAGAGACGTGACACAGACCACTCCCCACCAGCCCATGAAAATAGGCATAAACCTGGACATTTCCGAGGGATCGTTCGAGGGACGCACTCCCACCTTCAAGGACTTACAGACCATGGCGCAGGTAGCTGAACAGAGCGGCCTGGATTCCTTCTGGCTGGCGGATCACCTGATCTACCGTTTCCCAGGACAGGATGAAACCGCGCCCTGGGAGGCGTTCACCATGTTGAGCGCGCTGGCAGCGGTAACTGCGCGCATTGAAATTGGCTCAATTGTCGCCTGTACCTCGTTTCGCCCTCCTGCGTTGCTTGCTAAGATGGCCGATACCCTCGATGAAATCAGCAGTGGCCGCTTTATTCTCGGCCTCGGTGCAGGCTGGCACCAGCCGGAATACGAGGCCTTTGGCTATCCATTCGACCATCTTGCCAGCCGTTTTGAAGAGGCGCTAAAGATCATTGTGCCACTACTGCGCGAAGGACACGTGGACTTTCAAGGGAAATATTACTCAGTGAGCAATTGCGTACTGCGGCCT
>DATGFK010000094.1:0-9649 GCA_035309185.1 Aggregatilineales bacterium | reverse complement strand
CCGGCGGATTCAATTTTGACTCATTTCCCGGCGCTGGAATCATTCCAGGGCCGGTTTTCAGAGGAGGCGGCGCGGCTGCGGGTGCTGTGCCTGAAGGCAACAGAGTACAGCCTGGTGTTGCTCAACGAATCTCTCGCCAGCACGACGGCCAGCGAAGGATTTTACGTGGCGCAAGAACTACTGGGGGGATTACGCTTCATCGGCGTCAGGGCCATCTTCACGACACACCTGGTCGAACTGGCCGAGCGGACGGCGGAGATCGAATCAGCCATCAGCGGGAAAAGCGCGGTGTACAGCCTGGTCGCCGGTCTGCAACTGGTAGAAAACCCGGCGGGCGGTGAGGTTCGCGCAGCGCCCACTTACCACATTGCGCGTGGCCTGCCACAAGGGCGTGGCTATGCCAGAGAAATCGCCCGCCGCTACGGCATCAGCCTTGAACAGATTGTGCAAGCGCGGCGAGAGGCGGATAACTCCAATGACGCAACCATTGGTCGTGGAGACTGAATCCATCAGGACGGCTCTGGAAGCGATGCGGCAGGCCGAGCCTCTGGGCATTGGGCATCCGCTGGCACAATTCCTGAGTTTGCGCGGCAGACGCGGAATTCCTAACGGGGCACCGGTAAACGGCCAGGCCGCCCTTGATACAGCGATCTTCGATGGATTATCCAATCTGATTCGCCATCATTTAAACCGCCATCGAAGGCATTATCACTTGCCTGCTATTCACTCCGATGAGGATGCAACGAATATTGGCGATGACTTTGGGCAGGGCAACAGCGAACTGGAAGCCTGGAGCTACCTGTACTATCGCTTCGTGAGGGTTGATCTCGACCTATCCTTAGATGCTCTGGAACGCCTGACACGGCAGGATCGGCGGACACTGAATCGGCGTCAAGCCAAAGGGATCGCGCGATTGACGCATGATCTTGTACGCCGTGAACGCCGGGGCCGTACCCGGTACCTCGATGCGGCATTACGTTCACAGCTTCCGCAGCCTTTTGCGCCGACACTCCTGGCACGTGATACGATTCTCCGTGCGGCGCTGGAACATCTGCAAGGGGAACCGCCCAGGCACATCCTCCTCTATGGGCCGTCCGGCATCGGTAAAACGTCTGTAGCACTATCGCTCGCTCATCATTTAATCGAAGATCTGCCGTTGCAAGCACTGGCCTGGATTGAAAACCCGGAGAGCAGTTTGGAGGCGCTCATCGAACAAATTCGGTGCAGCCTCGGACTGAGGACCGTCGACGAGGATCAACCTTCACTGAGTATATTTCTTCAACTTGTTGAGACGTTGATCGTATTCGACAATGCGGATAACCTGGTAGCACAGTCAGAGCTATTGACGTCTGTCCTTCACGTTACCGGCGCGGCCAGGGTCATCGTTTGCGCCCGACAAAGGACCCTGATTCACGAAGGTATCGTACCCATTCGCGTTACGCCGCTCGACCGTGAGACGGCGTTGAAGTTCATGGAACTCCAGGCCCCTACAATGGGATTCCATGCACAGGGCACAAATACAAAGGTTGAACACTTCAACCGGCTGTTTAAGGAGCTTGGCGGCAATCCACTTGGCATCCAAAACGCCCTGGCGATGGGGTCTCGATATCGGCCTGGAATTGTATCGGCGGAATTGACGCAAGGCGCCTGGGATTCTGGGCCAATCCAGGCAAGAGAGATATGGCTGATTCTTTCGCTTTTTGCCCCTCGGCCACTCACTGAAAAACGCCTGGCTCATGTTGTGTCGAGTCTGGATGAGAAAACCCTCCAAATGAGCCTCGACTACCTGAGCAGGGCTTCACTGCTCGACGCAAGCCGCGCGTCCTCGGGCAGATATGTCCTGACGGAATTAGGACGTAGCTTTGCGGCGACAGTTTTTCCGGACCCGGCGCAATCCGTACTCGTCCAGGAGGCGCTGCGCGGCGTGGCTGACTTCCTTGCCCTTCGACCCGAGTCAACCAGTATTTTGCATCTGCTCAAATTCGCAATGAAAGCAGCGATTTCAAACGCCTTTGCGCTCGACCTTGCCTATGCTTTTGCGCCTGCGATACGACATTCGGGAGCATGGCTGGCATGGGCCAGCTACCTGGAAAAGTTATATCCTGTTACCAGTGGCGAGCACCGACTGTGGATCGGCTTGCAGTTCGGAATCGCGCAGCGCTTGCTGGCGCGGTGGGAAGATGCCGCCTATAGCCTGGCAAGTGTTATCGAGGAAGCGGGACGCGCCGGGGCATTTGCGATCCAGGCCAACGCGATGGTTGAGTTAGCGGCGATTGAGCGCTATCGCGGGCATCGCGACTCTGCGGAGGCTATGTTACGCCGCGCCGATAGCTTTTATAACCGGCTAGGCTTTCATATAGAACGAGAGCGCGTCGCAACGGAGCGCGTTCAGATTGCGCTGGACACTGACGATCTTCATAGCGCCCAGGTTATCCTGGACGAGGCCCTGGCGGGGCGGGAAAGCGACGGCACCGATCCGGCAGAACAAAAAGCAATCTCGCCGGGTCTGCTTACCATAGCGGCAACCGTCGCGTTGCGTAGCGGGGACGCAACGCGAGCACTGCATTGCGCTGACCAAGCGCTGCCACTCGTCCGGCGAGATCGTCTGCGTCTGGCGCGCCTTTCCGCGCTGCTTGGACAGATTCACTTTCAGCTTGGCGAACATTCGCAGGCTATCCTTTATCTCACCGGCGCGCTGGACATCATGGTGCAGCGGCACGACGGGCTGGGGCAGGCACGTGCCCGCATGAATCTGGGTGCGGTGTACCTGGGAATGGGGAACTTCTCCAAAGCCTTGCACTATTTCCGTGATCTGCCTTCCGAGCTTGAGCGCCTGGGGGATGCAGAAGGTTTGCAGACGACACTGAAAAACCTGGAACTGCTCAATCGCGTTGTCAGCGTTGATAAAGCCAAAAAGCATTTCTAGTTGTGCTATACTATCGAAGCAAGTCTCATTCGATTTGCCATTGGCGCAGACAGTAAAAAAATGAATGATACAACTGCAATCGAATTGACGATTATGAGTGGGCCTGAAGACGGTGCGATCCTCAACCTGACCAAGCCTAAGCAAGGCGATTCCTACGTGATTGGCCGCCGTGAGGACTGCGACGTCATCCTGCCCTACGACAGCCAGATTTCCCGCCAGCACGCGGCCCTGTCACTCAAAGACGGAGTGTGGTACGTCCAGGATTTGGGCAGCCGCAATGGAACATTCGTCGGCAAACAAAAGATCGAAGGGCCAACGGCGCTTGAACCGGGGCAAATGCTCCGCGTCGGGCGAACGTGGTTACGCCTGAAAAAGAACGCGGGCGAGGACTGAAGCATTGGACAGCGTAACCCTGCGAGAGATCGAGGCCATTGCACGCATCGAGTCGGCCAAGATGCATCATTTCTACGTAGGCGTCGAGCATCTATTCATTGCGCTGACCAAGCTGAGCGGTGGGATCGTGGTTGACATCTTTGACCAGAGCGGCCAGTCGCCTCGCTACCTGCGCTACGCGACACGCGAGATGGCCGGGCGCGGCGATGACCGGCGCTACTGGCCGGGCTACCGCACGACACCCCGCGCCGCGCAAGTCCTGGCGAAAGCGCAACTGCTGATCGAAAGTGACATACACCCGGATGAACGCGCACTGCTCCTGGCGATCCTCGATGATGCGGATAATATCCCCGTGCGGGCCTTGCAAGAAGTGGGCGTCAACCTGGACGCATTGTATCAGGCTTCGCTAAAATGGTTAGGGGGACAGCGTGCTATCGCGCCTCCCGTCGAGATTGACGGCAGCGATATGCTTTCCGAAGATGAGCGTATCGTCCTTCAGGAAATGTTCGATAAATATGGGGAAATCCATATCGAACATGTCTTTCAGGAGGGGTTCAGTGGTTCTTCCGTGCTTCTCGTGCGGCCAATCCAGGCAGATCGTCGCTCCGATGCGCCAGTAGTCGTGAAGATCGCTGAGCGGCAGTCTATTTTGTGGGAAAAGAAGCGCTATGACAGCTTTGTCAAAGACAAACTGCCGCCAACGACTGCGCGCATCGAAGCTGATCCTGCCCTGCCTGACCGTTCGCCACTGGGTGGGCTGAAGTATACCTTCGTGCGCCTGCGTGGTGGTGATTTGCCGATCAATCTGCGCGAATATGCGGCTGCCCAACCTGCTGAAGACGTGGCGCAGTTCCTTCGTGAAGCGCTCTACAACGGCTTCCGGGAAGCCTGGTGGGGACAAAGCCAGCCCTATCGTTTTTCAGCCTGGCAAGAATATGAGTTCTTACTCCCGCCCGCCCTGGTTGTGGAAGCCCTTCCGCCCGATATGGAATCCGCAACAGGGCGGCTGCTGCGACCATTGGATCAGTGGAGCCGAAGCGGCGGACTGCATCCAGGCGAATTGGTCGAACTAGAAAATTTCACCGTACAAAAAGTGAAACACGGGCGGGGCATTGTCCGCCTCTCGGCGGGGCCAGCGGCGGAGTCGATTAATCGAGCCAGCCAGGTCGAAGTTCACAGCCTGGAAGCGGAAATTAAGAACTATTTCCGGGGTGAACATGTCCGCAAAATTGTTGGGCGAATCTTGCAGACCCGTGATGACATCTTGCTGGAACAGGTTCAGGCACTTGCGCCCGACTTTTCTGTGCTGGACGAACATTTGCCCTACGAAACGACCTTCGGCGAACGCCTCCTAAACCCGCTGCGACGCTATCCTCACATACTTGAGCAGCGTATCTCCGGTACGCTCTCCACCATTCACGGCGATCTGCATACCGGTAACGTCTTGATCGGCCCTGGCGGCGATGCCTGGTTGATTGACTTCGAGTGGACGCGCGATGGTCATACGTTGTTCGATTGGTCAGTGCTGGAAGTCAGTTTCCTGATTGACCACATCGCGCCACTGCTTGGAGAGACCTGGAATGAAATCTGGGAAGCGGTGCAACTGCTGGAAGCGCTCACTTATATGCCTGAGCTGCCCGCCGGGGATAATCCCCTGACACACGCTTTGATCCCGGTCACGGAGATTCGACGGATTGTCGGGGAACTGCTGGCGAAAAACGATAACTGGTCAGAATACTATGTCGCCCTGGCTCTATGCGCACTGCGGGTGATTGGTTGGGGGAACAGACCCCTGGCCGCGCGGCGGTTGGCATACCTGACTTCGGCGCTGGCGATGACCTCCGCGCGCACACGCAACCGCGCCCAAACCACGCATAGTGGTGGCGATTTGACCGACCTGACGACGGACCTGGATTAACGTTCAGGCCATCATTTTTGGTCGCTGCCGTTTCGACGCGACTGCACGGCATAGGCCACACCGATCACGACGACAGCCAGCGCGCCAATCACTATGATAAAGATCTCAACCGGGTCAGGCGTGCTTAGCGAGCTTCCCGAAGTTTGCGCCAGCGCCGGGTTTGCAACCAGCGCCAATACGCAGAGCGACGCTATAATTGCCGTAGCCTGCAAGGTTTTCACAAAGATTCTCTCCTGTTTTCGCTGGTGTGCCCTTTCATTATAGTGCAAGAGTGCAAAACCAGCGGTCAAAGGCATCACTCAGGTGATCGTATGCAATATGATGAACAGTGCCGGAACAGCCAGCAGCATTCCATCCACGCGATCCAGGAATCCGCCGTGTCCTGGCAGGAGCGAACCACTGTCCTTGACCGAAAAGACGCGCTTGATCCACGACTCAAGCAGGTCGCCAATAATGGTTAAAAACGCAACGGCAACGCTTCCAACAAGGGAAGGCACCCCTGGTAGGCCCACGACGAGGGACACCAGAAAACCTATGGCACTGCCCAGGATGAAGCCAATTGCGGCGCCTTCGCGTGTTTTGCCCGGTGAAATTTGCGGGGCAAGTTTGGTTCGCCCTGCCAGGCGTCCCCCGATCAAGGCAAAGCTGTCGGTTGACCAGTTTGTGGCAAAAAACATGGCCGTCCAGGCCAATCCCTGATCCAAGCCTCGAATGGCAAGCATGAGGCTTAAAGGGATGCCCACGTACAATGCTCCCAGAACTGGATAGACGACACCGCGCCTGAACGTTCGTACGTCGCCGTCGCCCGCGCCCATCATCTGGACAAGTTCAGCAGCCCATACCAGGGCCGCAGCCAGGCCCAGGAACAGGTAGTTTGACCATGCGTAAGACAGGAAGCAACTCAGCAGCACTGCTATCATGCCGATCAACGCGATCTGGTTGGTCGGGCAAATCATTTTCCACAGCTCACGCACGCAGACCAATCCCACAAGGATAACCACGACAGTCCACACCGGGTAGCCCAAGACCACGACAGCGATAACTAAGGGCATTCCAATTACCGCGGTAATCACACGGCGGCGAAAATTACTGTCGCTAATAAGCTGCCCGGTCACGTCTGATTTTTCCTGGGATCGCTCCTAAAAATGGCGGTCAAGCCAGTCGAACATCTTATTCCAGAGAAAGTACGTATTGGGCCAATCAAATAGATGGCCCGTGCCTGGAAGAACATAGCGCTCGGTTGTGGGTGGCAAAGCGTTAAATAGGCCGTCAAACGCAGTTCCCGGCTCCTTGAGGAGGTAATCGAACTCGTTATGGACAAGCAAAATCGGAATCGCAGGCACGTTGCGACCAAAGTCCTCAGTGTTGAGGATGTGCTTGCCTGCCATTACCCACATGCCGCGCACGACTGCGATGCCTGCCAGCACCGGCGGATAAAGTAGCCGAATCCTGCCCAGGGCGCGAATATACCAGAGGGAGGTCATGTTTTTGGGTGGAGGCGCTCCAGCAATAATAGCGTCAATGGGCCGCCCCAGGGAAGCCGACAGGAGCGCCGTCCAGGCGCCGATTGACCAGCCAACCACGGCGATCTTTTCATAAGCCTGGCTCTTTAGATAGTCAAGCATGGCCTTCAAATCGAGTTCCGTATCGCCATCGGCCCTGAATACGCCGCCGCTTTCGTTGTGCCCGCGAAAGTCAAACGGGTACACGTCATACTTTGTCGCCAGAATTTGCGCGGTCTGCACAATCGGGATCGTGTTTTTGCTTCGCCCCGCTCCATGACAGATCACGATGGCCTTCCTGGATTTTCCGTCGCCATTGGATTGACATAGCGCAAGGGCCTGAATCTGCACGCCGTCATCGGTACGCAGGACGATCCGGTTATAAGGCGAACTGTACGTCACGACAGCGCGGTTAGCTTTGCGGATCCAACGGTAGCGCGTATCCGTCTCCAGTGCGAACTTAACGAAGAACAGCCCGCCGTGATAGATTGCAATGGCGGACATCCCTAAGACAGCAAGGATCGCCAACCAATCACTTGCGAACGCTGCCAGACGGACAGTCAGGTATGCAGCGATCAGCGTGATGCTCAACAGCAAGCTTACCTGTAGATAGTAACGGGTACTGAGCGCGCGAGTGAAGATTTGCAAATACCAAAATACCAGGAACAAAGCGACGAAGGCTGCGCTCACGACGAGATCAACGAACATAAAAAACCTTTTGTTTCAGCCAATGAAACCACTTTGAGGCAGTGTACGTGAGCATATCACCTGCACAGTAGAGTTGCAACTGCCCGAAGTCCGAACGCTGCGCTGTCCACCACAATCCACAACTGGGCCACATCCTGTTAACCCGTTTTCAAGCGCGAAGTTGCGCCAGGAGGCGCGTCTCTGCCTACTTTCGCCCGCCTAACGGGTCAAAAAGTTTGTCTTGGGTTTGCCCATATCGCGCGCCGCGATGTATCATGAACGGCGCTTGTGAGAAATAACTTTGACCAATCCTCATGCCCTGGGGGAGGCACAACTATGATCTTCTTCAAAAGATGGTGGAATACATTCAAAACTATCGCCATCATATTCTCGTTCATCGTCAATTTCGTGCTGATCCTGGTACTGCTGTTTGTGGTGCTGCTGATTTTTCAGATCAAGAACGGTATCGCCCAACCGCTCATTGATGGCTTGCACGGCAGCTTTGTGGGTCTTGACCAGGCCCGTATCGTCACCACAATCGCGGTCAGCGACACGATCCCCGTCAACGATTCGATCACCGTCAATGACACCATCCCGGTCAATGACTCGATCCTGTTGCAGCAAAATACGTTCGTCACCTTAACGCAGGATGTTCCACTACGCCTGCCGACCTCCTTCACCTTACGAGACGGCACTGTCCTCAATGGGACGGTGGGCCTGGCGCTGCCTGCCGGGTTGCAGCTCCCGGTGGCCTTGAACCTTAAAGTGCCGATCAAACTCCAAATTCCGATCAACCTCAAAGTTCCGGTCAAACTGGCTATTCCAATTAACCTGAAAGTGCCGGTAGATATTCCACTGGCGCAAACTCAGCTTCACCAGCCCTTTGATAAGTTGCGCAGTCTGTTTGAACCATTTGTGTTGATTCTTGGCAACTTACCCAGTAGTTGGGATGAGGTTCCACCTTTTATTGGGAAAGTCTTTAGTGGACACCCACCGAATCTTCTGTCGCCGCTTGAATCCGGAGTTAGCGCTCCGCCTAGCGGGCCAAATGCGGCTCCAGGCGCATCGCCAACCGCGCTAAGCAATGGAACGGCAACCGAAACGTCGAATGTAAGCGGTAACACATCGTCCCAGACTGCACAACCAGGCAATGCAACGGCCCTACCGACCAATCTGTCAGCTACTACCGTTCCGCCGACGGTGTCGCCGCTGAATGTGACCGTGCCGACGGCTACTCCCACAGTGGTGCAGCCGACAAACACGGCTACTGTGCCGGCGGCTACAGTCGCGCCGCTGAATGTCCCGCCCACGGTGCCGCCAACACAAGCGCCCACGGTGACGCCGACCATCACGCCGACCTATTCGCAAGACCTGGGCATTATCACGCCTACGGCATCTTCATAGGGAAATCCGGAGACGCATTGATGCAGCCTCAAAACCCGGCGGTTTGTGATTATGAAGGCTCGACCTACCGCAAAGATTTCTGGGAAGGCAAGGGCCGTGAATATGAAGACGCGGTAGAGCGAGTTGCGCTGCGCCGCCTGCTGCCCCTGGCAGGTCGGCGCTACGTCGAGTTTGGCGCCGGGTTTGGCCGCCTGGCAGACGAAGCAACCCGCTACGACCAGGTCGTGCTGATGGACTATTCCCGCACGTTGTTGCAGGATGCGCAATCGCATCTGGGCCGTTCCGAGCGCTACCTGTACGTCGCCGCTGACCTTTACCGGCTGCCCTTTGCCGCAAACGCTTTCGACACGGCCATTATGTGCCGCGTGATCCATCACCTGGCGGACGCGCCTGCCGCGCTCCGCCAGATTCGGGCCAGCCTGACGCCGGGCGCAACCTTTGTTTTGGAATACGCCAACAAGCAAAACCTGAAAGCAATCCTGCGCTACTTGCTGCGTCGCCAAAGATGGAGTCCCTATGCGCAGGAGCCTATTGAATTTGTAAAACTCAATTTCGACTTTCACCCAGACTATATCAGCCGGGCGCTAAAGGAGTCGGGCTTTATCGCCGGGAAACGGCTGGCAGTTTCTTCGCTACGTCTTGGCGCAGCCAAGCGCCTGCTCCCGCTGTCCCTGATGGTTGTCCTGGACAAGCTGATTCAACCCACCGGCGGGTTCCTGCCCATCTCGCCAAGCATTTTCGTAGAAAACAAAACGCCTGGGCAGCGCGAAGCCATAGCGCCGCTGGATAAGCTTTTCAAATGCCCAACGTGCAGTGCAT
>DATGFK010000093.1:0-2083 GCA_035309185.1 Aggregatilineales bacterium | reverse complement strand
CCGACGATCTCGCCCTCCGCGATCTCGAAGCTGACGCCGCGTAAGGCTTCAATCGGCCCGTAGGATTTGGTTAATTCTTCGACTTTGATCATATTTACTATTGCTGCTCCATCGTGCAGGCGTAACGAATTGACACGAGTCCCCCACCCCCTGCCCTTTGCCCGTAAAAATGGCGAAGAGAAGCGAAACTATAGCCCGCTACCGATCTCCCCTCTCCCGCAGACGGGAGACGAGTTGGGGGTGAGGGATTCCTAATTTCCAGGCAAACGCGCCTATTATAGCGCATCATTGAAACGACCATCCCAATATTTTTAGGAAAAATTAATATTCATGGAGTTATTTCCCCAAACTGCGTTTTGTCCGATAATGAGTATGACCAACTTGACCATCTGAGGCAGACAGGAAGCGAGGCTCATGCAGAACCCTTTACCGGACAATGCGACCCTGGAAGCATTTGCGCATGATGTCCCCTGGCAAACTGTCGAGGAAACGCGCGAACATTTCCAGGACTATTTGAGCGGCCTGCGCGACAAACGCGGATCGCACCCGATGGACACCAAGCGGTTCTGGCGCCTGTCACAGCCGCTGATTGCAGACGACGAAGAGTCGCCGGATGGCAACGTGCTGCTGTCGAAGGCCGGAGCGCGTCCCTTTATCCTCGCCAATATCCTGGGCAAGCGCTTCCAGCAGGGCTTCTGGATGGATTACGTCAAGCCCTATAACTTGAATCCCTCCGTGATCCACACCAACTTGCACGAGGCGGGCGGGCCGCTCAAGATGCGCCCCGTAGGAACCGAACTCGAAATCGGGATGGTGCGGGCCGACGGCCTGGAACCTACCGACGCCGACCTGGATAGCTTTCAGTCCGCCTACGTCGAACGCGCCATGCAGATCGGCGCGTGCCTGGACGTGTCGCCAGAGCTGTGCATCTACCAGGCCGAGGTCATGATTCCCCCGGTGCTCACTTATGCCAGAGCGCTGCGCGAGACCGAATTGAACATCTCGGCCCTGACCCATGCCTGCCACGAAGCCGGGCTGCGCATCGGAATCTTGTCGGTGTATCCTACCGAGACCGATTTTGTCACGTCACACTCGCACAAGGTCGAGACGGTGGCGATGTTTCTCAACGACATCAACGAGAGCCGCGAGGGCCAGTGTCGTCTCCTGGACGCCCTGCGGCAGCGCTACGCCGTGCGGCGCGGCGAGGCCCGACCCGCCAATTTGCTGCGCTTCCAGGGCTATCACCTGCACGTGGACATTGCCGGGCGCAGCGAGGCGCTCGGCGCGCTGTCTTACCAGATGAACCTCGGCAGCGCCAGCGCAGTCGCCAACGCCGCGCTGCTCAAGGGTGGGCCGTTCATGGATGGCGCCTGTGATGCGGAACTACTGTGTACGCGCGAGACTACAAGGGCGATCAGCATCACGGGGCATTATGTCGGGTCGCCGCTGCTGCCGCACTATAGCCCCGACGATATGGAGAAACACGGCAGATTGCTGCGGGAAAACCTCGCCAACGGCACTGCTCGCGCCCTTCTGTATGGCGAGGAGGAAGGCGCGGCGTACTCTGGAATGCACAACATGCTGGGCCGCGTGCGCCCCGATCTGGGATCGGCCAGCCGCACGTGTACGCTGGAAAGTACCGGGATGCCCGCCAACCCCAGCGCCGAACGGCTGGCAGTGGTTGCCATAGACTTCCAATATAGCCAGCTTGCCATCGAACATTATTTCCGGCTGCACGGGACAAACCTGGAACCGATGCACGTAGATGGCGAGTTCCTGGATGTGTTCGGGCCACTCCCGCGCGCCACATTTGAGCAGCAGATACACGAAAGCGACCTGCGCTGCACCGATGCGACGCTAATCACGGCTTCCGGCGCGCAGATGTCGCTACTGGATTTTTACGAGAAGAAGCGCCATCTTTTGAAACGGATCGTCGCGCCGCTCAACATCATTGATACCCGCGACGTGGACAGCCTGTACGACCGTATCTATCAGTTCCTGGTGGCGCCCAACGGCGCCGCCGAGACGGTTGAAGATTATGTGGGCCATCCCACACGCCGGGGCAGCGGTAACTGGGGCATGA
>DATGFK010000092.1:0-4388 GCA_035309185.1 Aggregatilineales bacterium | reverse complement strand
TCTTCAAACTCTTCGGCACCGACCTGGCTTTGGTCTGCTGCATCGCCATCGTCGTTGGCGCCTTTTGCTACGCCATTGGCATACGCCGCCCACACATCAAAGCGGCGCTGCTGGGCACGAGCCATCGTCTGGAGATGCTTGCCGAACGCATGAAGCGCCCGCCGCAGACCTCGCCGCATGTTCGACAGGCGGCGCTTGCCACCGAACCGGCGGGTTACGAAAGCCCTGCGGGAGGTCGAAGTCCGTTGAATGTGGCCGATCTGCTATCTCAACCAGCAGCGGCACGGCATACCCCCTCCCCTGCCGAGGAAACGGCCCCGGCGCAACAGGGTGATATGCAGCCTCGACCTGCGCTCTCTCTGCCCGATATGATCGCCGCCTCAAAACCGCCCGCCAATCCCGCGAAGGCCACTGCGCCACGCGCCTCGCAGAAATCGCAGCCTGCGCCTCAACCGGTGCCACGCCGCAGACGCTACTTTACCGTCGAGGACTTCAAGGAAGTTCGCCAGACCATCAAACGCGAAAACGAGGGCAATCTGCCCCCGGTTGTGCTCCTTGGAAACACGGAACTGAATAAGCCCACGGAAAACGAGATCAATACCAACGTCCGGATCATCGAGAATACCTTGCTTGAGTTCGACATTGACGTGGAAGTCGTAGACGTAAAGGTCGGGCCGACGGTCACACAGTACGCCGTACAGCCTTTCCGCGAAGTCACCACGGCACAGGGCGAAGTGGTCATGCAGCGCGTGCGAGTCAACAAGATAGCCTCGCTCTCCAGCGACCTGGCCCTGGCGCTTTCGGCCAAGCGCTTGCGTATTCAGCCCTACGTACCGGGACACCCCTACATGGGGATCGAAGTGCCGAACCGCACGCCAAGCACCGTCGCCTTGCGGCCTGTCATGGAGTCGGAAACATTTGCCAGGGCATTCAGCAAACGTGATCCAGACGTTCCCGGAAAGACGTTTGAGGTACCACTGGTCGTGCCGCTTGGTCGCGACGTTTCAGGGGCGGCCTTCGTGGTAGACCTGGCGACCATGCCGCACCTGCTGATCGCCGGTACGACCGGATCGGGCAAGTCGGTGTGCATCACGGCGCTGACGACCGCCCTGGTCATGAACAACAGCCCGGAGCGGCTCAACCTGGTGCTGCTTGACCCCAAGATGGTCGAGCTATCCCGTTTCAACGGCCTGCCCCACCTGCTTGGCCCTGTCGAAACTGACCTGGAAAGGATCATCGGGGTACTGCGCTGGGCCACGCGCGAAATGGATCGTCGTTACAAGCTGCTCGAAGCAGCGGCCTGCCGCAATATCGAGACCTATAACCGCATGGCCGATAAGGGCCAGCACTCCGAACGGCTGCCCTACATTGCCATCCTGATTGACGAGATCGGCGATCTGATGCTCTCGCGGCCCGACGAAATGGAGCGCACCCTGACACGGCTGGCGCAGATGGCGCGGGCCGTTGGGATGCACCTTGTCGTGGCGACACAGCGCCCTAGCGTGGATATTATCACCGGCCTGATCAAAGCCAACTTCCCGGCAAGAATCTCGTTTGCCGTGGCGTCAGGCGTGGATTCGCGGGTGATTCTGGATACAACCGGGGCTGAAACACTCATGGGACGCGGCGACATGCTGTATCTTGCGCCGGATGCCTCCGGGCCACAGCGCCTGCAAGGTTGTTTCATTTCCGATCCGGAGATCGAGGCGGTTGTGAAGTTCTGGAAGGATTGGACTGCCTCACGTCGCTCAGCAGATCCCGCTGCGCAGCCTACCGTTGCGCCCTGGGAACGCGGCATGACCCGCCGGGAATCGCTGGCCGAGAGCGATCCATTGCTGGAAGACGCGATTGCCCTGGTCGTTCGCGAAGGCGAAGCCTCTGCATCGCTCATCCAGCGCCGCCTGGGCATTGGTTATCCTCGTGCTGCCCAACTGCTGGACATGCTGGCCGAGTTGGGCGTGGTCGGAGCGCTCAAAGATGGGGGGCGCGCCCGTGAGGTACTCATGAAGCCAGGGCAGGACGCCTTTAAGAAATTGGTGGATCGGCGTCTGCGGTAGCGGCAATTCATTCAAGGGTAGTCATGATGGAGCGGCTGACGATGGATTTTCTGCAAGAACGAGTAGCCGCCACATTTGAGCAAGAATCCGGGCGCGTGCTGGCAGCCCTGGTCGCCCGGCTCCGCGATGTTGAACTGGCAGAAGACTCGCTCCAGGATGCGCTGGTCACGGCCCTGGAACGCTGGCCGAGAGACGGGATTCCACATAACCCCGGTGCCTGGATCACCACGACGGCCCGCAACTGTGCCATTGATCGCCTGCGCCGCGACAGGACACTCGAACGCAAAAAGGCCGTTCTGACGACCCTGGCAGAACTCGAACAGGATGACCGCGAAACAACATCCCCCGATGACATTCCCGACGAGCGCCTTAAGCTGATCTTTACCTGCTGCCACCCCGCGCTGGCGAAGGATGCGCAGGTCGCCCT
Source organism: Aggregatilineales bacterium (assembly GCA_035309185.1). Classification (GTDB taxonomy): domain Bacteria; phylum Chloroflexota; class Anaerolineae; order Aggregatilineales; family UBA2796; genus DATGFK01. The sequence goes on along the minus strand of DATGFK010000092.1, from coordinate 1,904 downwards.
GACCTTGCAGACTGTCGGAGGACTGACCACGCCGGAGATCGCCAGCGCGTTCCTGATCCCGCTGCCGACAATGGCGCAGCGCCTGGTACGGGCCAAACGCAAAATCCGCGACGCGGGCATTCCCTACGAGATTCCGTCTACCGAGACCATTGCCGAACGGCTCGACGCGGTGCTATCGGTGCTGTATCTGATCTTCAATGCGGGCTATATCGCGCCATCCGGCGACGAGTTGATCCGGCACGATCTTTGCGCGGAAGCTATCCGGCTGGCCCGCATCCTGGCAGGTTTACTGCGGGACGATCCGGCCCTGAGCGAGGACGCCGAGTCGTTGGGCCTGCTGGCGCTGATGCTCCTGCACCATTCGCGCCGCGACGCCAGGGTCACGGCTGAGGGCGAGATGATCTTGCTGGAGGAGCAGGACAGGTCGCTGTGGCACGCGGCGGAAATTGAGAAAGGGCTGGCAATTCTCGACCATGCGATGAGCTTGCGGCAGCCTGGTATCTATCAGATTCAGGCCGCTATAGCAGCGTTACACGCCCAGGCCAAGCGGCCTGAGGATACGGATTGGAAGCAAATTGTCGCGCTCTATGACGCACTTTATGACCGTCTGCCGACTTCGATCATTGTGCTGAATCGGGCAGTGGCAGTGGCGATGGCAGAAGGGCCGCAGGCAGGACTCACCCTGTTGGATGCGCTGGAAGCACAGGATTCCGAATCCCTCCAAGACTATTATTTGTACCACGCCGCCCGCGCCGATCTGCTGCGTCGCCTGGGTTCGCTTGACGTCGCGCTGGCGGCCTACCGCCGGGCGCTGGAAACTTGCGAAAACCGTACCGAACAGTCGTTCCTGAGCCAACGGCTGGCGGAGGTTGAGTGCCAAATTGAGGCTAACAACCCTAAAATTGGATCAGGCTAAAGACAGTGCATACCTTAAAAATTGAACAATGCTCTTTCGCAATTCTTTCACGAATCTAAGAAAGAATCTATGTATCCATGCTAGACTATTTGTATTGAGCAAAACGAGCCACGATGATTCAAGACCCGACTCGAATTAATGAGATTCGTGCCCGAATGGACAAAGAGCGCACGTTATGGATGGCGACCACTCGCCCCGATGGTCGGCCTCACGTTGCGCCAATCTGGTTTGTGTGGCACGCGGATCGCGCCTACGTCGTTACCGGCGGAGTCAAGCTCGACAATGTACGCCACAACGGTTTTGCGGCGCTCAACACCGAAGATGGCATTGACGTGGTCATCGTTGAAGGGACAGCGAGGGTGATCCCGGAAAGCGATCCGCTGTTTGACAGCGTGACCCCTCTCTTTGAGGATCGCTATGAGTGGAATATTCACGAAAGCGTGACAGGGATTCCGGAACAGGCGCTCATTGAAATTACGCCGGTAAAGACCCATGTCTGGAAAGCCTGAAATGTATCTTCTGGCGCATACTTTTGCGTATAAGCGGGGCTTCACGATGCGTCTATAGAGTAGAAATGCCGCACATTGGACGCACAGGATTTTCTGGGTGTGACCACTAGGAGACAGGGGAAAACGAGATGATGCGATTTGACCGATTTACCGAGCGGGCACAGGATGCAGCCGCGCGTGCCTATGAGGTTCTGCAACGCTACGGGCATAACCAGGTAGATACTGAACACCTGTTGTTGGGTCTCCTTGAACAACCTGAAGGTGTAATTCCGCAGATACTTGAGAAGATGAACGTGGATCAGGAAGCGATCCGCTACAAACTGGACGAACTTCTCAAAGCCAGCCCGAAGGCTTCGATTTACGGCAGCGGACAGGGGCAGGTGTTCATGACCCCGCGCGTGAAGCGCGTCGTGGACGTGGCCCAGGAAGAAGCGAACCGGCTCAAGGACGAGTACATCAGCACGGAACATTTATTTCTG
>DATGFK010000091.1:0-2148 GCA_035309185.1 Aggregatilineales bacterium | reverse complement strand
ATACAGTCCCCAGTTGGAGGCCAGGTAGCCACCGTCCTTGTTGCTGTCTGAATAGCCGATCATGACCTGCTGCCGCATGGCGCGCGCTTCCAGGTGAGCGCGGTATTGCGCATTGGCGAACAGCGATCCGAGCATGTCCGTGGCGTGATGCAGATCGTCAATGGTTTCGTACAGCGGCACGATGTCCACGTCGTCGGCAATGCCAACCTCGTGCGCCAGCAGGAGCATCGCCAGCGTGTCGCTCGGCTCCTGGGTCATGCTGCCGATCACAGAGTCGATCACGATGTTGCCGTACTGGCGGTGCGCCGTGGCGATCATGCGCCAGGTCTCGATGACCTGATTGGTTGACTCGCTGAAGTCAAGTTCCGCCGGGAACAGCGGGCGCGGGTTGGCAATCTCGCGCGTCAGGATCGCCTGCTTTTCGGCTTCGGGCAGGGTCAGGTAGGAATCGGCCACGCCGTAAACACGGAACACCTCGTCCAGCGCGGCGGCATGACGCTGTGCATCCTCACGCACGTCGAGCGGCATCAGGTGCAGCCCGAAGACGCGCGCCTTCTGGATCAGGCGATGCAACATGCCATTGGCGACATGCTTGCCCCGGTTCTCGCGCAGGCTCTCGGCCATGATCTCCAGGTCATCCACCAGTTCCTGACCGGATTTATATTTGTCGTCGGACAGCCGGTTCAAGATCAGTGTGGCGTAGCGCCGGTAGGCTTCGTCCGGGCTGAAGGGAGAGACGGATTGCTCCCCGTCTTCCCCAGCCTCGCGCAGGGCTTGTTGCAGGCGGGGCGAGATGCTGATCTCGTCGGTGGATTGAGTCAGGTGGTCACGCAGGATCGTCAGTTCGCGCAGATACACCTCGCGGGCCACCCGGCGCTGCGTATCCAGCGTTTGCAACGTCACGTCAGCGGTGACGTTGGGGTTGCCGTCACGATCGCCGCCGATCCAGGAGGCGTAACGCAGCAGAGTCGGCAGCGCCGTCCAGTCCTGGTCAGGATAGTGTTTTTGCAGGCTGTCCCGAAATTCGGCGTACAGGTCAACCACCACGTCCATGATCACGTCTACGATGAAGTATAGGCCAAAATCCACCTCATCCAGGACGGTGGTACGGGTGGGACGGGTCGGACGGGTCTGCCACAGCTCCTCGATCTCTTCAAAGAGCGCGTCTTCCAGCGCATGCACCTCGCGCGGCACAAGGCCTGGAACTTCCCGCGTAGCCATGATCTCCGCAATGCGCCGCAGCTTGATCAGCACTTCCTTGCGTTTGGCTTCGGAAGGATGGGCGGTCAGCACCAGGCGCACAGACAGGCGGCTGAGCAGGCGACGCATATCGGCGGCGCTTACGCTCGCGTTACGCAGGGCCAGGATTGCCGCATCAATGGATTCATCCTGCACGCCGTTGATCTCGCGCTGGCGCAGGACGCGAATGCGCTGCTGATCTTCTGCGATGTTGATCAACTGGAAATAGTTGCTGAAGGCTTTGATCAGGATTCGCCGCGACGCCAGGTTGAGCCGATCAATTTCGGCTGCCAGCGGCTCGGCCCCTGCCCCGTTCGCGCCGGGCACGGCCTGCGCCGTCGAAGGCCGTTCGCGGCGGGCCTTGGCCTGCGCGCGCACCTTTTCAACCAGCGCCAGGGCCTGGTCGCCATGCTGTTCACGGATCACGTCTCCAAGCAAATTGCCGAGCAGCTTGATGTCGGCGCTCAGCGCATTAGACTGATCGGCAGACGATTCAGTAAGCGTTTCGGGCTTCAAGTCCCATCCTGTTTTCTGCACACCGGCGTCTGGAGGGACTATGCTACCACAATCCAAGTCAACGGAGGCTTGGCAATGCAACCAAGTTGGGAGTCCTGCCCGCGTTTAGCCTTCATCCCCCGGCTATTTCGCCTTGGAGAGAATGGGAATAAGGCGATTCTGAAGTCCCTAACCCAACGGGCGAGGGGTTTGGGGTGACGGCAGCCGTAAATCTCGCTTAACTCTTCTGATTTGTCGCCACCTGGTCAAAGTCGGTGAAGACAACCGGGCCGCCGACCAATTCCGGCGAGTAGATGGCTTCAAAATGCCTGACCGCCTCGGATTCGCTGTGGCGAGTCTGGGCTGCCTCATTCTCGAAAATGAACAGATGCGTAAAACGAGTCGGATCGCTTT
>DATGFK010000090.1:0-3946 GCA_035309185.1 Aggregatilineales bacterium | reverse complement strand
GATGCCCCAGAACATCGTCTGCTGGCTGAGCCATAGCAGAGTGAGCGCCGTCAGGATCAGAAAGATTTGCAGCGCGCCGCGAGGGTTGCGCCAGCTCGTGTTGCGGTTGGCCCAGAATGGCGCGGCCAGGAGTGTGACCGTCGCAGCCAGCGACAGCGTCCAGCCAACTTGAACCCCGTTTAGACCCTGCTGGATAAAGAACAGGTACAGGAAAGGCGAAATAAAGGCCGTTCCGCCGAAAAACGCGGCGTAGTACAGGCGGGTAAATTGGAGATCACGCTGGGGCGAGGGTGTCATGACATGACTTTCAATGCGGGCCGATACGGGGATCAGACCCTAAGATCGTAGCCGTTTTTAGGGACAAAACCACGTATTTGCCCGTTCAGGCCAACCTCGCATACGCTCGTACTTTGATTGCCTGCATCAATCGCTCTATGCGGGCGTAATCATCGAGGGCTAGACGCTCTGCTGGTGTAAGACCACGAGTTCGATTAGCATCCAGCAAGTCACTGATCACGCGCTCGGATGCCTCGGAGAGGCGAAACGTCACGATCTGTTCCAGCGTTGGCGAAGATGCAAGAAAATCAGCGACTTCGTCGTAGACCGGGCCAATCTCTCCCTGAACAGATTCTACTGTTGCCACTTGCGATTTTCCCTCGCTATTGCCACTTGCCGATTAAACTCAAGGGCTTCTTAAAGGACAATCTTCATGCTCTCAATCAGTTCCTCGCCTGAGGATTCCTGGCAGTTGGTTCCAGGCACTTCTTCAATCCACCCGATCCACCAGTCGCCGTCTTGTTTGACAATCGCCGTAAACGTGTTGCTCATGATCAGTGACCTATTTCCTGGAAATGTCGCGCACCGTCAATGTTTTCTGCCTCTCATGTGGAATTATACAGCAGATATGCGGCCTTCTGCTTTCAGATACAACATTTACGAAAATGCTAACGCAATTCTATTACAGGCAAGGTAGACTGTTACGCAGATGGAAAATGCCGCATCAGCGGCGTTCCTGTTCAAGAAACAGTTGCGAAGCGCGAATACCTTGTCTAATGGAGAGAGCGGATGAACGATAGCGCACCCAATGCGTCGAATAAACCCAATCCGGGCGGCGATCCCAACAATGCCAACAACGTAAACGGCGCAAAGGAAGCTCAGGCGCCAGGCGCCAATGGAACGTCAGCCCCGGCTGCACAGGCCGAGACGGCGACGCCAGAGGCGCAGATCAAGGAGGCCCAGGGCAAAGCTGCCGAATATCTCGAAGGTTGGCAGCGGGAGCGGGCCGAGTTCGCTAACTACCGCAAGCGCGCCGACCAGGAGCGGGCAGACCTTTACCAGAGTGCAGCCGCCGAGACCCTCCGCAAAATCCTGCCGGTGATTGATGATTTTGACCGGGCTATTGCCAACGTCCCCGCCGAAAAGACGGAGGACGACGTGACCAAGGGCTTCATCCTGATCCACCGTAAACTGCTCGCCTTGCTGGAAAACGCAAATATCAAGGTCATAGACCCCAAAGGCGAAGCCTTCAACCCGGCTTTCCACGAGGCGATTGGGCAGGATGCAGCCGGTACGGTTCCCAGCGGGCACGTCACGATGGTGCTGCAAAAAGGCTATATGTTCGGGGATCTCCTTCTCCGTCCCGCGTTGGTACGAGTCGCCGGGTGAAGGGGCGCTGACATTCAGCCCTTCACCATTTATCGCAGAGTTTCTCAGAACTTCTCAAACCCTGACTAAAGGAGTCGCAAAATATGGGCAAGATTATTGGTATTGACCTGGGAACGACCAACTCCGTCATGGCAGTCATGGAAGGCGGCGAGCCAACCGTCATCCCAACTGCTGAAGGCAGCCGTCTGCTGCCGTCGGTGGTGGCCGTCAACCCTAAAACGAACGAGCGAATCGTCGGGCAGGCTGCGCGCCGTCAGGCCGTGGTCAATCCCGAAAACACGATTTTCTCCATCAAACGCTTCATGGGCCGCAAGTTCAGCGATGCCGAAGTACAGAAGGCCATCAAGAACGTACCGTACAAGGTATCGGCGGCGCCAAACGGCGATGTGCGGGTGACGATGGGCAGCAAGGACTACAGCCCGCAAGAAATCAGCGCGATGATCCTCGGCAAGCTCAAGACTGACGCCGAAGCCTACCTGGGCGATTCGGTGGATCAGGCCGTGATCACCGTCCCGGCTTACTTCAACGACAGCCAGCGTAATGCAACCAAAGACGCCGGGAAGATCTCCGGGCTGGAAGTGATGCGTATCATCAACGAGCCGACAGCGTCATCGCTGGCCTACGGGCTGGACAAGAAAGCCGACGAGACCATTGCCGTGTATGACCTGGGCGGTGGTACGTTCGACATCTCGATCCTGGATGTTGGCGACGGCGTGTTCGAAGTGAAGTCCACCAACGGCGATACGTTCCTGGGCGGCGATGACTTCGACGAGCGCATCATCAACTGGATCGCTGACGAGTTCAAGAAGGATCAGGGCGTAGACCTGCGCGGTGACCGACAGGCGCTTCAGCGCTTGAAGGAAGCGGCAGAAAACGCCAAGAAAGAGCTTTCCAGCACCATGCAGGCCGAGATCAACCTGCCGTTCATCACAGCGGACGCCAGCGGCCCCAAGCACCTGGTCATGAACCTGACCCGTGCCAAGCTGGAACAACTGACCGGCGACCTGATTGATCGCAGCATCGCGCCGGTGAAGAAGGCCATTGAAGATGCCAACCTGAAGGCCTCCGACATTGACGAAGTCGTCCTGGTCGGCGGTATGACCCGTATGCCTGCCGTGCAGGAAGCGGTCAAGAAGATTTTCGGCGGCAAAGAGCCGAACAAGAGCGTCAACCCCGATGAGGTCGTGGGCGTGGGTGCGGCCATCCAGGCGGGCGTGCTTGGCGGCGAAGTCAAGGACGTGCTGCTGCTGGACGTGACCCCGCTGACCCTGAGCATCGAGACGTTGGGCGGCGTCGCCACCCCGCTGATCGAGCGTAACACGACGATCCCGGTCAAGAAGGCGCAGGTCTTCAGCACCGCTGCCGACGGCCAGACGCAGGTCGAGATTCATGTCCTGCAAGGCGAACGCCCGATGGCGAACGACAACAAGACGCTTGGCAAGTTCATCCTGGATGGCATTCCGCCTGCACCGCGCGGCGTGCCGCAGGTGGAAGTGGCCTTCGACATTGACGCCAACGGTATTCTGAACGTCTCCGCGACAGACAAGGCGACCTCGCGCGCCCAGCACATCACCATCACGGCCTCCAGCGGTCTGTCGAAGGACGAGATTGACAAGATGGTCAAGGAAGCGGAGCGCAACCGCGCCGCCGACGAGAAGCGCAAGACCGAGATCGAGACCAGCAACCTGGCCGACACCTCGATCTACAGCGCCGAAAAGGCTATGCGCGACTTTGGCGACAAGCTGGACGGCAGCCTCAAATCGAGCATCGAGAAGCAGATCGAGGCTGTGAAGAAGGCCAAGGAAGGCCGCGACATGAACAAGATTCAGGCGGCGGTTGAAGAGTTGCAGCGCAGCATCCAGCAGATCGGCGCGAACATGTACGAGCAGCCCAGTCCAGCCGGTGGCGGGCATGGCCCGGAGAGCGGCAACGGCGGCGAAGACGTGATCGAAGGCGAAGTTGTAGAGTAAAAGCCGTCGGCAATCAGCCGTCAGCTTTCAGAGATGCGGGCGACTACTTTATCGGTAGTCGCCCGTTTTGCTATCTGGAGTCCGACCTGGCCGTTCGCATTTACCTTAATCGGGCTGGCCCCACCGCCCCCGGCCCTTAACCCTCGCCGTCGTTCGTCGCACCTCCTACTCCTTCGTATGCAAAGGGGGTAAATAGAACCTGGTCATATAACGGATCTCCTGGATTTTCCGGCCCCAGGTCATCACCCCATGTGAGATGAATCTCTGCCGGCGCCTTGCTGCGAACCTGAATCTCGCGGTGTTCGCTGTTG
>DATGFK010000089.1:0-4697 GCA_035309185.1 Aggregatilineales bacterium | reverse complement strand
CCACCGTCGTGATCGCGTTTTCAAGCGACTGGCGGGTGATGATCTGCGAGGGGCGGATGTCCCGCTTGAGCAATTCCAGGATCAGCTTTCCCGTCTGCACCGATACGTCGTCTTTTTCGGCATCCATAGCCGGGACGCCGTTCATGCCCATCGGGGAAATGCCCATGACCTCAATGGCGGTAGACATCGTATTGGCGGTGAACTGTCCACCGCAGGCGCCGGGGCCGGGGCAGACCACGTTTTCCAGGTCGTACAATTCCTGTTCGCTGATCTTGCCCTTGCTGAAAGCTCCCACCGCCTCAAACATATCCTGTACGGTCACGTCGCGGCCCTTGTAATGGCCCGCCGCAATGGAACCGCCGTACAGCACAATCGAAGGCACGTCCAGACGGATCAAGCCCATGATCGCGCCGGGGATGGTTTTATCGCAGCCGACCAGGGCGATGATCGCGTCGAAGTAATTGGCCCGTCCGACCAGCTCGATGCTGTCGGCGATCATCTCGCGGCTGACCAACGAGGCTTTCATGCCCTCGGTGCCCATCGTGATGCCGTCGGAGATGCTGACCGTGTTGAATTCAAGGGGCGTGCCGCCTGCTGCCTTGATGCCCTCGCGAACTTTGGCCGCCAGCCGTCGCAGGTGCCAGTTGCAGGGGCCGATTTCCGTCCAGGTGTTGGCGATGCCGATGATGGGCTTTGCCAGGTCGTTGTCGCTCATGCCGATGGCCTTGAAGTACGAGCGGGCCACAGCCCGATCCGGCCCTTCCAGCAGCGTGCGGCTGTTGGCATTCACGCGCTCGGCGGCTTTGGTGCCATTTCCATTGCTCATTGCAAAAATCCTTTACGCTATAGCTTGAAAAAGTTTCTGAGCAGGTCTGAGAATGGAAATAGTGTAACCCTATAAGGCAAGGGCGGGCATGATGATTCTGAACAAAACGTAGAGGTCGAGCACCGCAAACAGGCACACGACTCCGGTGGTCAGCCACAGCGCCGCGCGAGTTTTGAGCAGTGACGCCCAGCCCGCCAGCCCAATCGCCACAAACAGCGCGATGGGGATCAGGCCGGGGTACAGGTAACGGCCCTGGAACTGCACGTATTTCAAATTCCAGTAGACCAGCCCCGCCAGGGCCAGCAGCGCCGTGATCCCAAACAGCATCAGCGCGTCCCGCTGCGGCGGGGAAAGCATTCGCCGCCAACGCACAAAAGCGATTCCCGCGCCGACTAACACCAGCAGCGAAAAGGCCAGCAGCGCCAGGTAGATCGGGAGCGTCATAGGCACTCCCAGCCATCCGAACTGGCCCCAGAAGCTATCGAAACTGGTGCCGATGGCATCCTTGATCCAGCCGCCGAAGCCGTGCTGGTCAATGTAATCCTGGCGGGTGGGTTGTCCTACCACCACGCGGTCATGCGCGCTTTGCGCCAGGATGTCCAGGCCGCCGTAAGTGTTCACGTTGCGCAGCCACAGCGGCAAGCCGAGCGCCAGCGCCGGGAGCGCGATCCAGGCGGCTTCGCGAATGAAGCGTTGCAGCGTCCACGAGTCCCGCTGCGCCCGCACGATCACGGCGACTCCGATCAGGGCTATGATGGGCGCCATCGCCGTGATCTTGGTCAGGAACGCGATGCCCAGCAGCAGGCCGAGGAGGATCGGGTGGATGCCATCCCTCACCCCCAACCCCTCTCCCGTGAACGGGCGAGGGGCGTCCAGGTCGGGATTACGCCCCTTCCCCTCCGCCTGCGTGGAGGCGAGGGGTCGGGGGATGGGGGGCTGTTTCAAATACAGCACGCAGGCCAGCAGCGACAGCGCGACGACCAGTTCGGCCAGGCTGTCGTTGTCCACCCCGGCCATCATCGCCACGTGCTGCGGTAGAAAGGCTACAAAGGCGGCAGTCGTAAGCGCCAGGGTAGGCTGAGCCGGGAAAACGATCCGCACCAGCGCCCAGGCGACAATGATAATCCCCGCGCCGAGCAGTACCGAAAACAGGCGCAGCGCAGTCAGGTTGCCCTCCGAGAGTGAATACACAGGCGCTTCGAGGAAATAGAACAGCGGAGGCTGCTGGTTTTCATACTGGATCGTACTCAGGCGCGTGCCGAGCGCCGCAGGCGAGAATTTAGCCGCCTTGATAGCGTTGAGGTAATCGTTGTCCCAGTCGCCAGGAGCCATGACCGGGCAGCAGCCGCCGCTGGCGACCTGTCGGACGTAGTTGTAGTGGGCGGGTTCGTCGGGAACCTGCCAGGCGGGGGTTTTCACGGCGTACAGCGTGGCGATGAAAAGGTACGCCAGCACAATCGCGCCCAGGATCAGGACTGGTGCGCGCCGCATCATCAAAGGTTGTGTCATAAAATCATTGGAAATTTATTCTGACGAACTGGTCGCTATCGGTGTTAGCGCTTTGTGAAGCAGGCGAAATACCTCGTTCTTGTCGGCTTCAGCCTGATCCAGCGCACGACGCCAGCCCATGATCAAAGCGATCCCAACTCCCGCGCCGATCAGAATGACCCACAGATTGAGTGTGAGCAGCATCGCGGCGGCGATGGCCGCCAGCGCCACAAACAACAGCGGCAAATATAGAAAATTGCCAAATATCTTGCCACTGACATCCGCGCGATGTTCGCCAGCGCGCTTGAGCAGCCCTTCGACCTCCACCAGGCGCGAAGGCACAGCGCGGGGTCGCAGGTAAAAGCGCTGCGTATCGGCGTCCAGGCGGAAAAAAGCAAGGTTTGAAGGCGGCTCCGTAATGGCGAACTTCTTCAGGTGTGCCATGCACTCTTCGACAGACAGTGTTGCAGTGAAAGAATAGGGGAGTTCGCGGGACATGTCGGCCAGCCTGCTGCCTCTGCTAGGTTCAGCGGTGCGTTTCGTTTTATCCATACGATTTATTATAGCGAACAATGATTATGCGTGCGTGATCTGGTGACGAATGTTTATTGCAGTCCATATTTCCGGGTGCTATACTCGGAAATCAGGACAGCGTGCATATCCACGCAAAACTTATATCGTCGTATCGCTCATTTAGGTACAGCCTCTATAGCCCAAGGAGTATTTTTCGATGTCTGATAAAGTTGCCGCCCCCGCGCCAGCCGCAAAGGGGCTTCAAAACATTGTTGTAGGGAAGACCAATCTGAGCCTCGTCAACGGGGCCGAGGGCAAACTTTCCTACGTCGGCTACAAGATCGAAGACCTGGCCGAGCACGCCACATTTGAAGAAGTAATCTATTTGTTGTGGCACCTTAAACTGCCGACCCAATCTCAGCTTGAAGAGATGCGCAAGGCGATCAACGCGCAAATGGCGCTCAGCCCCGAAGTTATCGCACTTATGAAACAGTTGCCAAAAAAAGCGGTACCGATGGCCGTGCTGCGCACGGTGGTCTCCGCTCTGAGCCTCTACGATCCCAAAGCGGACGACAACAGTGAAGGCGAAAACCGCCGCAAGGCGTTGTTCCTGGCGGCGCAGACTCCAACTATAGTGGCAGCCTGGGAGCGCATTCGGACGGGCAAGGATGTGGTGGCGCCGCGTGCTGACCTGACCCTGGCAGGCAATTTCCTGTATATGCTCAAGGGCAGCGAACCCAAGCCCCAGGAAACCGCCGTCATGGATGCCTATCTGGTGCTGCTCTCCGAGCACGGCATGAACGCCAGCACCTTCAGCGCGCGCGTGACGACCAGCACCCTCTCCGATATGTACAGCGCGATCACGACGGCCATTGGCACGCTCAAGGGCGCGGCTCACGGCGGCGCCAACGAAGAGGCCATGCGCATGTTCTTCGAGATCGGCAGCGCCGATAACGTCGAGAAGTGGTTCAACGAAAACGTCAAGACTGGAGCCAAGCGCGTGATGGGCATGGGCCACCGCGTTTACAAGGCGCTCGATCCACGCGCTGCCGTGCTGAACAATAAAGCGCGCGTGATGGCGGAAGCCACCGGCAACAAGCAATGGTACGACCTTGCCTCCAAGCTCGAAAAGACGGCTCGCGCCGACGACGAGTTCATCAAAAAGAACCTGTACGCCAACGTGGACTACTACAGCGCCATAGCCCTGTATACCATCGGCATCCCGATGGATCAGTTCACGCCGCTGTTTGCCATCGCCCGCATCCCCGGTTGGACGGCGCACGTGCTGGAGCAGTGGGCCGACAACCGCCTGATCCGTCCCGACGTGGAATACGTCGGCCCGATGGATCAGAAGTGGGTGCCCATAGACCAGCGCAAGTAGTTCTCGTCCCGCCCCCGCTTGCGTGGGGAAAGGGTCGGGGATAGAGGGGTCTTCATGTCAGACGAAAAATCACGCTGCGGCTGGTCTGGCAGCGACCCGCTGTATCAGCAATATCACGATAACGAGTGGGGAAAACCTGTCCACGACGACCGGCTTTTCTTCGAGATGCTCTCGCTGGAAGCCGCGCAGGCTGGCCTGAGCTGGAGCCTGATCCTCAAGCGGCGGGCCGCGTACAAGGATCTATTCGACAACTTCGATCCGCAGATTGTGGCGACCTACGACGAACCCAAGCTTGCGATGCTGCTGCAAGAGGCCAGGATTATCCGTAACCTGCGCAAAATTCGCAGCAGCGTGACCAACGCCCAGGCATTCCTCAAAATACAGGAGGAATTCGGCAGCTTTGACGCCTACATCTGGCGATTCGTCGGTGGACAGCCGAAGATCAATTGCTTCGCAGCCCTCCAGGATATTCCCGCACGCACGCCCGAA
>DATGFK010000088.1:0-6171 GCA_035309185.1 Aggregatilineales bacterium | reverse complement strand
ACGTGCGCACCCATCGCCGCCAGGAGATTCAGCACGTCCACCACGTGCGGCTCCGAAGCCGCATTGACGATGGTCGTGCGTTTGCCCAGCAGCGCAGCCAGCATCGCGATCAGCGTTGTGGCCGTGACGCTCGTTTGGGTCAGGATCACCTCGCGCTCATCCCAGGGCGTAGCCTCGAGGTCAATCACCCCGTTCGAGATCGTGACCTGCACTCCAAGATCGCGTAAGGCGGTGAGGTGCGTGTTCAGGCGGCTGACGGCGTAATCTATGGCGATGCGGACGTGGCGACGCCGGGCCAGGATCGGCCCGACGAATAGCAGCGTCCCGGTCACGGTATCGCTGTATTCGCGTTCCAGGCCGCGCCCGTCCACCGGCCCGGAATCCAGCAGCAGGCGATCCCCTTCGCGTCGGGCGACCATGCCCAGCGCCGTCCCGACTTCGAGCATCCTGGCGACGGCCATAGTATCGGGGACGTTGGTCAGCGTGACAGTGGAATCGGCCAGCATAGACGCGGCGACGAGCGCCAGCGCGGCATTGCTGTTCCCGGAAACGTGATACGTGCCGCGCAGCGCCTGGCGGCCTGAGAGATGGATTCGCATGAGGAAAGTCCGCTTTCAGCAGTCCGCGATGAGCAAATGACGCGAAGATTATACCGTAACGCGCTTTTGGGTTTAGCACGTCAAACGGTTAAGGTTGGGCTGGCTCCCAGGCTAGACCCGAAACTTTGCCCGACTCGGTGGTCGACAGGGCGTGCAGGTTCGAGCCGTCCGCATTCACCGACCAGACCTGGTCGGGAAGCGTGCTGTTATAGGAATTGTTGCGCACAAAGGCAATCGAAATGCTGTCGGCAGACCAGGTCAATTTGGTGTCCACAATCGGCTCGGATGTGGGCGCGAACAACGTTTTATCGTTGGATTTGTCGGCGTCCATAACCCTCAGGAACAGCCCCTGATTGAAGGTCGGCCCAGATTGATTGACTATGTCGGCTATGTTATTGGCAAGGTAGGCGATCCGTTTGCCATCCGGCGACCAGGCCATCGAAGTAATGCAGTTCCCATCGGCGAACCAGGGTTGCGCGTTTTCAGGATAATCTATGGAAAGGATAAAGGTCGTGCAGCGCTTGTCAAGCGGGACGCCGTTCTGTTGCGAGGTTTGCTGATACACGATCTCTTCGCTGTTGGGAAGCCAGGCCAGCAATAACACTGTCCAGGTCTCGCGATCGCCTGTCAATTTCTGCAAGCTCGTGCCATCGGCGTTCATCACGTACAGGTTGTAGCCGGCATCATCCAGGTCATTGGCCGCCAGCGCCAAATGCTTGCCATCAGGCGACCACAGCGGATGATCGAACTGCCCGGTGGTGGTTGCCGCCAACACATGGGGCGTGGAGCCGTCACGAGCTATCAAATAGACTGCCTGTGGTGAATCGCTTACGAAAACCAAGTGCTTGCCGTCGGCAGACCAGGCCGGGTCGTGGAATCCGTAATTGGTCAACGTGCAGCGCATTCCCCAATTGGAATCTGCCAGGACGATTTGCATCCGGCCCGGAATGCTATTGTCCCTCACATTGTAGGCGACGAGGTTGGCCTGGGCGGGCAGCACCTGGAAACACGGCGTATCTGACGAGTACGGCGACAGGATCGGACTGTAAACGGCAGCGGTGGACGCTATCTGTTTTGATCCAAAGGCCGTTTGGTTGCGGAAGAACACACTGATCATGACCACGGCGTAGCCGACGAAAACCAGTACAATCACAGTGGCGAATGCCAACACCCTGAGCGGACTGGACAGCAGTTGCGCAAAGTCGAAACGCCGACGAGATACTCCTCGCTTGCGGCGAAGTTCCGCACCTTCGGGAGCCGCAGAAGTAAGGTCAGAGAATGACTCCCCGCAGTTGCGGCAGGTAACGTCCGATGCCGCGTTGACTGAACCGCACCAGGGGCAGAATTTGCCGGAGCGCAGTTCGCCGTCGTCGCTGAACTGTGGCGCAGCGTTTGAGTTTTGCACTTTGACGTGAGGGCGCACGGCTGCATCCAATCGGTAGGGAGCCAGGTAATTTCTCGTATTAAGAGTATAGCAAAACCCTACATCGTCGAACGTTGGACAATCCACGCGGGCACCAGTGCCAGATTCGTGGGGGCGGAGCCGTTGCTCCGCGTCCCTTGCATCAATCAAGTATGACCATCTGTGAATTAATTTTCCCGCCGCAACACCAGCAGCGTGATGTCGTCGGCGCGCGGCGCGCCACCTTCGAAGGCGGCCACGGCCCGCAGGATTTCCGCGCAGATGTCTTCGGCGGGCGATTGCAAACAGGACTGGATGGTCGCCTGCAAACCCTCCTCGCCGTAGAAGTCGCCGTTGGCGTTATTGGCCTCGGTCAGGCCATCCGTATACAGCACCAATGTCTCACCCGCGTCAATCTTGACTGTACGGCGCGTCCAGCGCAGGGTTTCCAGGATTCCAATGGGAGGGCCGGTACGCCGCAAAGCTCTGGGGCGACGGCTCCGCGTCCGGCGGAACAGGAGAGGCGGGTTGTGGCCCGCGTTGACGTAGGTCAGCACGCCGCTCTGCGGATCGAGCACGCCGAAGAACACGGTCACGAACAGGTCATTGTGGGTATCGGTCACGATCCGCGCGTTCACGGTCTGCATCATGTGGGCAAGCTGCCGCAGATAGGTCTGCGCGTAGCGCCTTGCATAATCTATAGCGTATGCGCGGATCAGCGTGCGGCTGAGCGCCATATACAGCGCAGCGCCGAGTCCTTTGTCGGCCACGTCTGCGATGACGATCCCCAGCCGTCCGCCATGCAGCGGGATCAGGTCGAAGAAATCGCCGGAGGTTTCGAGGGCTGGTTCCAGCACGGCGGCGAGTTGCCAGCCAGCAATTTTGGGATGCTCTGCGGGCAGGAAACTGGTCTGCACCGAGCGGGCGAAGGTCAGTTCTTGCGAGAGGCGTTCGCGGCGCACCCGTTCGGAAAGGGTCTGCCGGTAGGTTTCGGCATTGTAATGGGCGGTGGCGATCTGGTCGGCCAGCCACTGGACGGCAGGCATCAAGTGGCGGAACGTGCTGATGCGGTGTTCGCGTTGCAAGACCAATCGGCCCAGGACGCGCCGGGTGCGTGGCTCGACCACCGGCATGACGATGATGCCCTCGTGGCCGGAGTGCCCTAGCCAGGGACGCGCATCGCGCGGGTGCAGGAGCAGCGGGGAGTCGCGATCCGGCTCCCATTGCCAGCAGCCGGGGCCGGGGCCGTCCCAGTGCTTGGGCAGGATCAGCAACATTTGATCAGGGTGCAGCCGAATGGCGATCTCGCACAGCGGGAACATACTCGGCACGAAAGTTTCGAGCAGGTTGGACAGCCTGGCCTCATCGGGCGAACTTTGCAACAGCGCCTGGCTCAAGCGTTGAAGCTGCTCAAGTTCCCCGGTGCGGCGGCGGGCGCTCTCGATGGTGCGGCTCAAGCGATCCACCACAAACGTCCCCATTAAGATGATGGCCTGGAAGCTGAAATATCCGCCTGCCCCGGCCAGGCTGTACATGCCTGCCGGGATGATGGCAACCAGTCCGGCGAAGGGGCCGAGCAGGGTCATGAACACAAATAGGCGAGAACTTTCCGCGCGCTGGGAGGCTGAGACCGGCGCCATGATCCGGCTGATGCCCTGGCTCATGGCGATCATCAGGGAGCCGAGCGTAAAGCCGACCAGCGTCGCCGCTACCGCAGGCCACACGGAAGGCGTGTCCAGCGAGGGGATCGGGAATCGCCCGCCAAGCTGCTCATAGACGGCCACCTCGACCAGAGTCGGCACCAGGACAGATACGCGAAAGATGCTCTGCGAGAATAGCCGAACCGCTTGCAGGCCCGTGTGGGTGCCCTCTCGCCGTTGCAGGAAGAATGCGACCAAGGGCATCACTACGCCCAGCCAGGCCACCGTCGGGCCAAAGACGAGCACGCCCGACCACATGGCCTCGCCCCAGAACGAGCGCCGCTCGGAGCGATAGCTGCCGGACACCGTGACGTAATACGTCTCAAACCACAGCGTGCTGAACATCAGCAGGAAGGCGAACAGGATCACAATAAAGAGCCAGTGTTCCTGGAAAACATTCCAGTCGGTGACGCCAATCAGCCAGGCGATACCGATCAGCGAGGGCACAGTGAAAAGGATTGCCCTCCAGACGTAACCCGCCGCCGCGTAGCGTTCCGTTTCCGGCAGGCGGTGCAGCGGGGGATACAGCCGTCCCGCCCATGTGTACAGGTGTTCTCTGAGCATGGCGGGGATTGTACCGCAACAATCCCCAACCCTGGTTCTTCAGACAATTGGAGAGGCTTTAGCTGGGCCGTCGAAGAAATCGAACGACAGAGCCGTACTCGTCTAGGAGTTCGAGCGTCTCATGTTCAATATCTTCCAGGTTGCCACATTTGCTGACCCATTTTCCAGATGACAGTTGCCTCGCCATGTGGGTAGGTTTGCCTGATTTTTCATAAATTGCGATCTTTTCAAACCCGGATTCCAGGTTGCCACTTTCACAAACAACGTAGCCCAGTGTTTCAAAGGCAAGCACAAAACCATCTACCGATTCTAATCGAGGTAGATTGTCAGGCCAATAAGCGCCAATCGGCCACCACCAACGATGGGTTTCGCCTGCGGCAAACGCGATACAATTATATTCTGGCGTTCGAGGGCTTGTTAGCGTGTGATTGCGTTCGTTTAGCCGTTTGAATATTGATTCCAGGCTTGCCATTTACACAACATAGCCCGCCTTCCTTGCAAAGTTAAGCCACGATTGCCTCATTTTTTGCAGATTACCCGCGTCTTCAGGATTCGTGGGATTTGTTCCTGTGATGGCTTCCAGTGCCCAGAACCAGTGATCGGGATTATCGCGTAATTCACGCAGCAAGATCGGGAGAACCTGCGGCCCCATGCCGATAATGCGCTGATAGTTTGGATTGAGAATTATCTCAGTCATGGAGGAAAGATGAGCCGTTTCTTCCCTCCAGGCATCCGCTAAACGATGAAATTTTGCTTCCACGTCAACTGCGGGTAGTTCTAAAGCGAGAGTTGGCATAGCTCTGCCTTTTCTACTGGTCTCTCCATTGAACATTGTACAGAACAAATGCCCAGGATGCCACGCGAGTGTAATATTGGGTCATTGAGTGCAGCACCTGGTACACTTCGCCCAAAAATTCGACTATACTGTCGTATAGATCAACAGAGGTTTGGAAGACAGCAGCCTATTACACTCTAGCCTTGACCCGTCCTGTTTATGGGCAAAGCTCGGCTGGAGAACTTGTAGTGGACGCTCAACTGACGCGATTACGCACCCGTTCAAAGACATCCATGTTCACCAACTATGAGCAGCTTGGCTGCTACGACGAAATGTTCGACAGTGCCGACAGGCCGCGTGCCCATTATTCCCGCCTGTATACTTACCTTGACAAACTCTCGGCGGAGCAGTTTGAACCCCGGCGGCAGATCGCGGATATGGACTTTCTCCGGCGCGGGATCACCTTCACCGTCTATTCCAGCGATGAAGGCGTCGAGAAGATATTCCCCTTCGACCTGATTCCACGCATTGTGCCCACCTCCGAATGGCGCGCGCTGGAAGCGGGCCTGAAGCAGCGTATCAACGCCCTGAACCTGTTCCTCCACGACGTTTATCATGGTCAGGCCATCCTGCGCGACGGGGTCGTCCCCGCAGACCTGGTGCTGGGATCGCCCAATTACCGCTGGGAGATGGTCGGGGTCGAGCCGCCGCACGGCATTTACATTCACATCGTCGGCACTGATCTGATCCGTGACCAGGGCGGCGAGTATCGTGTGCTGGAGGATAACCTGCGCACGCCGTCCGGTGTCAGTTACATGCTTCAGAATCGGACGATCATGAAGACCACCTTCCCGGCGCTGTTCGAGGGCCAGGGCGTGCTGCCGGTGGAGACCTACCCACAAGAGCTTTTGAAAATGCTGCGTTATGTCTCGGTGGTGCAAGACCCGCAGGTCGCGGTGCTGACGCCGGGCATGTTCAACTCGGCCTACTTCGAGCATTCGTTCCTGGCCCGTTCGATGGGTGTGCCGCTGGTCGAAGGCAGCGATCTCGTCGTGCGTGACAATCACCTCTACATGCGTACCACGCACGGACTGAAACCCATTGACGTACTGTACCGCCGCGTGGACGACG
>DATGFK010000087.1:0-3904 GCA_035309185.1 Aggregatilineales bacterium | reverse complement strand
GGTGCGGTGGACTTTGACGACCTGGTGCGGCTGGCCCAGCGCTCGCTGATCCTTGACGGCGCCTACCTGAAGCGGCTGCAACGCCGCTGGCCGTATATCCTCGAAGATGAAGCCCAGGATAGCAGCCAATCCCAGGAGCGTATGCTCGGCCTGCTGTCAGGACGCAAAAACTGGGTGCGTGTGGGCGATCCCAACCAGGCCATTAACACGACCTTCACCACGTCCAATCCGCGCTACCTGCGAGATTTCCTGGCAGGCGAAGGCGTCAAAGCCTTCACTCTGAACGAGGCCGGGCGCTCAGCACCGCCGATTATTGACCTGGCGAACACCCTGATGCGCTGGACGGTAAACGATCATCCTGTCGAAGACCTGCGCTCGACCTTCTACTTCCAGGAAATTTCGCCCACGCCGCCCGGCGATCTCCAGGGCAACCCGCTGCCGGACGAAGCGCTGATCCACATCCATTACAAACCCGGCGAAACGATCTCGCCCGACAAGGAACTCGAACTGGTCGCCAGTTCCCTCACACGCTGGCTGCCGGAACACCCTGACGACACGGTAGCTGTCCTGGTGCCGGAAAACAGCCGGGGCTTCAAACTGGCTGAACACCTGCGCACCCTGAACCTGGAATATGATGAGTTGCTACGCAGCACCACGGCCACCCGTGACGCGGCCCAGGCCCTGCACCGCGTTCTCGATTACCTCTCCAAACCCACCGAACAAACCGGCCTTTCGCACATTTACCGCGATGTGTGGTGGCCTAACCGGCCTGGTAAGCGCGAAACCGTCCTTGAATACGCCACGGCGGCTGAGTCGGGGCAGGAAGCGGCAGAAGCCCTGCGAGACCGGATCGTGAAGGCGCTCTCCGAACTGCACGAGGTCGAGACCTTCCTGTGGCCCGCCCCTGGCGAAGCGGCCCTGGACTCGCTCCATCTGCGGCTGGACTCGGCTCAGGCGGTTGAAATTGGCGAAGAGCTGGAAAAGTTCCGCGCCCTGATCCAGCGCTGGCTCAAGGCGTTGATCCTGCCCATTGATCAGCTTGTCCTGACGGTCAGCCAGGACTTGTTTGCCAAGGCGCCCGAACTCGCCCTCGGCTATAAGATCGCGCAACTGCTGCGGGGGGCGGGATTCCTGAACCCGCACTGGCGCTTACCCCAATTCGTGGAGGAACTGCGCGCCATCGCTCAGAACGAGCGCAAGTTCCTGGGATTCGACGACTCCGAACAGGGCTTCGAGCCGAAGAAGGGCCGCGTGACGATTGCCACCATGCACGCCGCCAAGGGGCTGGAATGGGATCGCGTGTACCTGATGGCCGTTAGCAACTACGCTTTCCCGTCCGCGCAGCCCTACGATAACTACATCAGCGAACGCTGGTTCGTGCGTGATCGGCTGAATCTGGAGGCAGAGATGTTGGCGCAGCTTGAGCGCCTGGCCTTCGATAAAGCCTACGTCGAAGGGGATGCCACGCAGCGCGCCCGCCTGGATTATGCCGCCGAGCGCCTGCGGCTGCTGTACGTGGGCATTACGCGCGCCAAACGCGAGGTAGTCATCACCTGGAATACGGGCCGCTTTGCCGCGCAGCGCAAGACGCTCGAAAACCAGCCCGCCCTGCCGCTCGTCGCCCTGTGGGAACATCTCACCGAGGAAACGGGAGTATGACAAGATCAATTGCGGTGCCTTCTCATAAGAATTCGGCAATAAGGGCGTTTTTTTCGAGTGACCTTGGGATTCTGATTCTGCTTGCGCTGGCGCGTATGGTATTGCAGGTCTTTACCAACGGCCAATACGGCTTTCATCAGGATGAACTGGTCACCCTGGACTCCGCCGCCCATCACCTGGCCTGGGGTTACGTCGCCTGGCCGCCGGTCACGCCCTTCCTCGCGCGCGTGGCGTTGACCGCGTTTGGCCCCTCGCCCATTGGCCTGCGCTTCTTTGCTGTCCTGGCCGAAGGCATTGTGATGCTGCTGGCGGGCCTGATGGTACGTGACCTGGGCGGCAGCCGTTGGGCACAGATCCTCGCCGCTGTGGCTGTTGCCACGACGCCCAATTCCATCATTCAAGGTGGCCTATTCCAGTATGAAACCTTTGACTATTTATGCTGGGTGCTGCTGGCCTTTTTAGTCATTCGCCTGTTGAAGTCCGAAAATCCGCGCTGGTGGCTGGCGATTGGTGCGGCCATCGGGCTGGGGATGATGACCAAATACACGATTGCTTTTTCGGTTGCGGGACTGATCGTGGGTGTCCTGGCGACCCGCAACCGGCGCTACCTGACCAGTCCCTGGTTATGGGGCGGAGTGCTACTGGCCGTGGTGATCTGGCTGCCCAACCTGCTCTGGCAAGTCCAGAACCACTTCATTTCGCTCGAATTTCTGGGCAGCATTCATGGTCGAGACGTGCAGGCGGGTCAGGCTACTAGCTTCTTGATCGACCAGATCTTGTTCAATTTCAATCCGGTAATGTTGTTCCTGGTGATCGCCGGGCTATATCATTTCCTCTTTTCGCCCACCGGGCAGCGCTACCGGGTGATGGGTTGGATGTACGTCGTGCCTTTGATCCTGTATCTTCTCCTACAGGCGAATGGCTATTACCTGGCGCCAGCCTACCCGATGCTGGCGGCAGGTGGCGCTATGTGGTGGGAACATCGCCTCGCCAATATGGCGCATGAACGGCGGGCGCGATACTTGCGGTGGGCGACCTGGGGCGTCTTGAGCATCTTTGCCGCCCTTCTAATCGTCACGGAGCTACCGATTGCTCCACTGGGTTCAACCTGGTGGAATATGACCAGCAAGAATAATGTTCAACTGAAGGCCGAAGTTGGCTGGCCGGAACTCGTTCAACAGGTGGCAATGGCCTACAATTCGCTGCCTGCTAGCGAAAAACCCGGCGCGGCCATCCTGGCGGCTAGTTCCGGCGAAGTCGGATCGATCGACCTTTACGGCCCGGCCTACGGTCTGCCTTCCGTCATCAGCGGGTTTGATTCGTACTGGCAGTACGGCTATGGAAACCCACCTCCTGAGACGTTGATTGTGGTTGGATTCGACACGGGACTTCTAGCCAACTTCCAGGACTGCACATTGATCGCGCCAATTACCACTCCTTTCAACATTCAGAACGAAGAGACGATCAATCACCGGGCCATTTATGTTTGTCACCATTTGCGCCAGCCCTGGCCCGATTTCTGGCAGAAGTTCCAGTATTTCGGCTAACCCAGGCAGGCCGGGCTTCAAGCAAGAGCGTTCCAGTGCATAGAAATCAGCGGGATGGCGCCAAAGTCCCGTAGGCTTTCATTCACAGGTTCTATTTGATTTCCTGCTACTCTTTGAAATGGAGGGTGAGGTGGACTTATGTTGCGTGATGAAATGCTGTCTCAGATAGACGATCAATTGCGGAAACTGCCCACGGAGAAGTTGGTTGAAATTCTGGATTTTGTCGAGTCTCAGACGGCGAGGCAGTTCAAGCCGGAACGTAGGGATAGACGGTTCAAGCACGACGCTCTTCTTGCAAGCGATTGGGGCCACTTGGAAGAACCTGAAGCGTGGCGAAATTTGTAGAAGGCCGACCCGTAGATCGGCCTCCCCTCTGGCAATAGCCTCAAAACGATTTTGAGACTTCGCGGAAGGTCAGAGCAAGCTCGATTAGATCATCTTTACTCAAGTCACTGGTAGCTGTTAGCATAATAGCTGTCCCATCACGAACCCAGTTCAGCGTTCGTTTGTTACCTATTTCTGTGTAGAATCCCTTGTTGGTTCCTATCGTTACAGACATTCCTCCATCCGCGGCATCGGCCTGAAATCCAGTTCCTTCAGACAGCAATACTTCTGGACGGTTTTCTGCGGTGCGATAGGTCTGATAGATCGGCATATTCTCGATACAACCTAATATAGGACAACCATTGCGCACAATC
>DATGFK010000086.1:0-4099 GCA_035309185.1 Aggregatilineales bacterium | reverse complement strand
CGGGGCGGACGATTATTTCGTAAAGCCGTTCAGCCCACTGTCTCTGATCGAGCGTGTTGAAACCGTCCTGGCCTGACCTGCTGCCAGGCATTGAGCCTGGGGTGAAGCTCCTCCGGCTCAATCTAAACCCGAAATGATGAGGCGTCGCCATGTCTGAACATCCTACCGCAGCCGAACAAGAATCTGATTCCCTGGTCGCTTCCAGCGACGCCGATCTGGCTTACCGCCAGGCGCTCCAATATGGCCGAGACCTTGCGCGAATTTACGTGGCCGAGCGCGCTCAGCGGGAAAAGTTGGAAGCCGCTTACCAGGCGCTCAAGGCAGTCTTCGCCAGCGTCCCCGACGCGATTGTGGTTCTGGACGATGCTTTCGTCGTACGGCAGGCCAATGCGGCCTTTGATGCGCTGGTCAATGACAGTCAAACAGCCGTAGGACAGCCTTTGCACAGTCTCCTGCCCAGCCTGGAAATGATGGAAACTTTACTGCGCCTTTCCGATGAAGGCGAAAGCCAACCCATGACTTCTACCCAGCTCGAAATTGTCATTGCCAATCCGATCAAGCGCTCGCTCCTGGCGACGTGTGCCAGGATGCGCTCCGGACAAATTGGAGGTTGGGTCATCACGCTCCACGATCAGAGCGAACGTAAACGGCTCGATCATCAGAAGGCGGAGTTCGTAAACATCGCCTCGCATGAACTGCGCACCCCACTGGCGTCGGTCATGGGTTATACGGAGCTGTTACAGCAAATCGGAGAGGATCAGCTTGACGAGCAGTCGCAGGAGATTCTCGCGGCCATCTTGCGCGGCGCGAAACGCCTCAACGGAATCGTTAACGAGCTGTTCCAGTTCGCGGAAATGAACGGCGGCCATATCATGGCTGGCGGCGTGCGGACTTTCAACTTCGCGGAGCTTCTAAGCGATCTATTCACCGATATGCGCGATCAGGCTGGCGAACATCAGGTTGAATTGCACTCCGATCCGGCAGTCTCTGAGGTACTGGTGTTTGGCGATGAATCCATCCTGCGCACCGCGCTCTATCAACTCGTGCTCAACGGCATCCACTTCAATCGGGCCGGTGGCTATGTACGCATCACAACGGAGCAATCAGAAGAGCGTCTGTCCATCCACATTGTTGACAACGGCAAAGGCATTGCTCAGGCGGAGCTTGAGACGATTTTTCAGCCTTTCTTCCAGGTCGAAGCCCACGAGGTTCGTTCCGTCGGGGGTCTGGGCCTGGGCCTGGCTATTGCGCGCCATGCCGTCGAAGACCTCAGTGGCAGCCTTTCCGTGCAGAGTGAGTTAGGCCAGGGCAGTAGCTTTACCATCGAAATGCCCTTGAAAGCCAGCGAAGCCCTTAACGCAGTTAGCCAGGAAGAAACAGAGCAGCTTGAGAGCGAACTGGAGAGCAGCCAGCAGCAGTCGTTGGCCTACGCCAGGGACATCCAGGCGCTGTATCGCAAACTCCAAGATGCCAACCTTCGCTTAAAGGAATTTAACGTCCAGCTTGACGAAGCCAATAACCTGAAATCGAGCTTCCTGGGGCTGATCAGCCATGAACTGCGTTCCCCGTTCGTTTCGATTGATTTTGCCTTGCAGACGTTCGCCCGCTACGGGACAGATCATTTGAAGGCCGAACAGCGCGAACTGCTGGCACAGCTTGATACCAGTTTCAAGGAGTCGCGCAAGATGATCGACAACCTGGTCGCTTACGCGGCGCTCCTGAGCAAACAGGGCAAGCTGAACTTGCAGCCTGTGGCTCTTGACCAGCTTGTCTACGAAACGGCTGACGTGTTGCGCCCGATGGCCGAGAACCGGGGACTGGTCTGGCAGATTGCCGACCTGCCTGCGCTGCTGCTGCCCGCCGGAGACCGCGAACGGCTGGGCGAGGCGATCTGGCATCTGCTCCACAATGCGATCAAGTTCAACGTGCCGGGTGGCACGATTCGCGCGCGGATTGACCAGCAGGACAACTGGATGGTTGTTTCCGTCGAGGACACCGGCAAAGGCATCAGCGCCGAAAAGCAGGCCAAAATCTGGCAGGACTTCAGCCAGGCTGCCGACCCCTTGAAACGTGGCATGGAAGGACTCGGACTGGGACTGGCTCTGGTACGTTCGGTCGCCATCTCGCACGGAGGCAAAGTCGCGCTGCAAAGCGAACCGGGCGTCGGCAGCATATTCAGTATGTGGCTGCCCGTTCGGGAAACTACCGTCTGAGTTTTGGCGGCGAGATGGACGGTTTATCGCCTTGCCGTCATGAAAATTGCGTGAATTCTTGCTAGTAGCTAGCTTTTCCCCTGGCCTGGAGATTAAGTTACGTGTATATTCATATTAAATTTAGTTTAAGGACGAAGAATATTCGTCGAGGCCGCTATGAAATTACTTTTGGTGGAGGACGATCTTCAGAGTGCCGACCTGGTAATCCGGCTCTTCGAGGGGCTGGGCTATGAAGTTGCTCATACCACATCGGGCATTGAAGGATTGTGGATGGCCCAGCGCAAGCATTTCGATGCCATTCTGCTCGACTTTAACCTGCCCGACCTGGATGGCTCACAGATCTGCCTGGTGCTGCGACCCATGCTAAAGACGACGCCAATTATCGCCCTGACCGCGCAGAACGATCCGGTCAGTCGCAAGAAAGCAAAGTTATTCGGCTTTACGGCCTTCGTGGCGAAACCGTGGAACGTATTCGAGCTAATCAGCACTATTCAGCATTACACAGACAATAATCCTGAACAAGAGGTCCAACCTCAACCTATTCAACGCAAGGTAACGTAGGGAACTGCGAGGAAACATCATGACTTACATCCTACTCATCGAAGATGATCTCCGTCAAGCCAAATGGGTCGCCAGTGTGCTGAGTGGCGAAGGGTTTTCCGTCAAGCACGCCTCGTCTGCCGCCAGGGGCTTGCTGATGATTCGCCAACAAGTTCCGGGCTTGATTCTCATGGATTTGGAACTGCCCGACATGCCCGGTCAAACGGCTGCGCAGATGATTCGTAAGGAGTTAGGCGACAGAACGCCGCCGATTGTGGCCTTTAGCGCGCATGACGACGGCGCCTACCGGCAAAGCGCGAAGCAGGCAGGTTGCCAGGCATTTATCGCCAAACCATCGAACGCTGACGAACTCCTTTACACTGCCCAGTATTTCTTGAATCGTTCGTCCGATGGTCACGACACAGGGCCGCTCGCAGTAAACTCGTTAAGCTAGAACCGTAAGCCATTACAACCAAATAACCCTTGCCAGCCCGTGGCGGCTATGATAGACTCACTCCTACATTGGGAGATAGTTTAATCGGCAGAACAGCGGACTCTGGATTCGTTAGTCCTGGTTCGAGTCCAGGTCTCCCAGCCAAAATGAAAGACCGGCCACGCGCCGGTCTTTTGCATTAAATTATACATTCAACATCCCAGCGTCTTTATCCCCGTTATAATCTTTCCCCAACATGAATAGTTCAACGTGGCCTGCGGGCTGCGCTCATTGTTTGGAGGGTTTCGCAATGCCGAATTACCGTACCGAAAAAGATTCTCTTGGGGAACTCCAGGTTCCCGCCGAAGCCTACTACGGCCCGCAGACTCAGCGCGCCGTCCAGAATTTCCCGATCAGCGGGCTGAAGCCGTATCCGGCTTTTATCTGGTCTATGGCCGCGATCAAGCGCGCTGCCGCCAAGGTCAACAACGATCTCGGCCTGCTGGACAAAAAATTGGCCGATGCCATCATCGAGGCTGCTACGGAAGTCATGGCCGGGAAGTGGAACGCGCAGTTCGTCGTAGACCCGTTCCAGGCGGGCGCTGGAACCAGTCACAACATGAACGCCAATGAAGTCATCGCCAACCGCGCCAACGAGATTTTAGGGCATAAGCTTGAGGCCAAAGACAAGCCCGTGCGCTCTAACGATCACGTGAACATGGCGCAGAGCACCAACGACACGATCCCCACGGCGATCCGCATCGGGGCGTTATGGCGGCTGGACGAGCTGGTAGATACGCTGCAAAAGCTCGTGGCTGCGCTGCAAGCCAAGGCTTCGGAATTTTATGGGATCGTCAAGAGCGGGCGCACGCATTTGCAGGATGCCGTTCCCGTAAGGCTCGGCCAGGAGTTC
>DATGFK010000085.1:0-2670 GCA_035309185.1 Aggregatilineales bacterium | reverse complement strand
GGCCTTAATGCCCTTGATTGGACGGACCGGGGTGTATGGCCGTTTTACATCCGCGAACTGTATTCCCCGGAATTTCCCGTCGTGTACTTGAACGGCGTTTTACTGCCCTTTACGGGCATCTCTTATCTTTCGCCGCGTCTGATCACAGCCTTTAGTGGCCTGCTCTTCGTCGCGCTGCTCATCCCCACGACCTGGTTGCTGACGAAAGGCCAAAGCGTGGCCTTCCGCGAACGCGCCAGCCTGTTGGCTGGCCTGTCCGGGGCGGTCAGTATCGAGGCTATGTATCTGAGTCGCCTGGGGATGGAGTCGCCGCCTTTTCTGGCATCTCTGACCCTCATGGCTTGCCTCACCGTTTGGGCCTGGCAAGGCAATCGCCTTCATCGTTGGATTTTGGCGGGCGTTGCCGCAGGCTTTGCGCAGTATATTTACCTGCCCGCGCGACTTATCCCCCTGCTCTTGCTGGTCTGGATCGTCCACACATGGTGGGCAGACCGGGCGGCATTTCGCAAGCGCGTCAAGGGCTGGCTAGCGATGGCAGGCGCAGCTTTTGTAACGGCCCTTCCCGCCATCGCTTTCTTCATTCTAATCCCCGGTTCTTTCTCAGGTCGCGCAGATACTGGAACGGCCATCACGGGCGGTTGGGTCTGGAATTACAACACGTCAGCGCAGGGCGGTTTCCTGGGCCTGATGCTGAAAAAGCTGGGCCTGACTGCTGCCGGGTTGGGCCTGCGCCTGGACGGGCCATATTCGATCATGGGGCAGCCCATTCTCGCGCCCCTGTTCTTCATTGGATTCTTGATTGCCATCGGCGCGCTGATCCGCTATCCGCGCCGGATCACCTATGCCTGGCCCGCGCTGGCAATCCCCGTCATGCTGATCACCGACCTGATCAGCGGGGCAGTTCCCGAAGTACATGCCTTGCACCTGATGGGCATCCTGCCTTTTGCCTTCATCCTGTCAGGGATTGGCCTGGCGCACCTATGGGACGCGCTGGCGGCCTGGTTCCGTTCGCACGCCAACTGGACGACTCCCGCAGTGGCTGGATTGCTCGCCGTCGCGATTATTCCGTCCGGCCTGCAAACGACTTACTATCTCAACACGCTGATCCCCTCCCAATACGCCGATCCGCAAACGGGCTGGAGCACAGAACAGATTGACGTGGACTTGAGCCGCCATATCCTGGCCCGGCCTGATAAAACTTATCTGCTCTCCTACGAGGAATATAGCCGATCCAACGTCGCCTGGCTCCTTTCCAGCGCCTTCCGCCAGCGTCACAGCGCGATTGATACTCAGGGGATGCTCCGCGTTCCGCAGGATTTCGCTACGCTCACTGTGGTCATGACGGATACGCCGGAGCGCCCACGTCACGACGCGCGGCCCTCCGAACTGGACACGCGCCTATGGGTACTGCTCATTGACGGTCAAACCCTGCTGCTGCCGCCCCTGACTGCGCCCCAGGAACAGGAGCTTTTAGGCAAGCTGCAATCCGCTCACTTTGAACCGCTTCAGGATCGCAGCAATACAGAAATTGCAAAGTTCTATGACTTGCCAACGCCACCGGGGCTTTTCGCGCCGCGCCAGGTCATTGACAGCCCGCTTCAGGCCACTTTCGCCAACGAAATTGACCTGAAAGGCTACTCCATCCGCGACCAGAATTTGACGCCGGGTACGGTGGTTTTCGTCACTCTGTATTGGCAGGCAAGGGTAACGCCTTCCAGGGATTATGAGACCTTCGCCCAGGTCTGGAACGACAACAAACAGGCGCTGGCCGAGACTAACGACTTCCCCTACGGAGGCGCTTATCGTACCCGGATATGGCAGCCGGGTGAGATTGTCGCCACGCACCACTGGCTGCAACTGCCCAACAGCCTTCCACCCGCCCGTTATACCCTGGCCGTCGGGTTATCGCCCTTGCTCACCGCGCAGCGTATTCCCGTGCAGGGCGCCAGTGCCGACCCGTCCTTGCAAGTCGTCTTATCGCCCGATCTAAGGGTACCGCTTCCGCCAGCGATTCCCGGCACGCCGCCAGCGCAGCCAACCCGCTTTGGCGACAGTTTCGCCGTCGCAGGGTTGACGGCCAGCGTGGACAGTACGGCCTTGCCCGCAAGTGGAGCCTGGCAGGCAAAGCCAGGCCAGACGCTTTCCTTCGACCTGACCTGGAAGGCTCTCAAACGTCCGTCGCTCGATTATTCGGTCTTCATCCATCTCAGCGCTGCCGCTGATACGCCTCCCGTCGCGCAGGCCGACTCCGTGATGGGCGACACCTACCCCCCAGGCGCCTGGCGAAGCGGCGACCTGGTTGCCCAGCGCCTGTCGGTCAAAGTCCCAGACAATCTTGTACCGGGCACTTATCAGTGGTTGCTGGGCGTCTATTACTGGCAAGATGGCAAGCGGTTGCCGCTTTTTCTGGGCGACCAACAGCAGGCCGATGCGCAGTGGTCGTTTGGCAGCTTGATGGTCAATTCGAGCCAATGAGCGGCCTGACCCAATCCCTGGCAAAGCGGCGCTGGCCGCTCGGCCTTGCCCTGATCACACTTGTCGGTGCCATCGTGCGCTTCAGCAGCTTCCGCTTTGGCCTGCCGTACTTCGACCAGATGGACGAACCCTGGTTCTTTTATGAGGCAGCCTTTCAACGCGGACTAATACCATATTGGTTGCATCCAAACCCCT
>DATGFK010000084.1:0-3784 GCA_035309185.1 Aggregatilineales bacterium | reverse complement strand
ATTATCGAGCGGACCCGTAAGGGTGGCGGCGAGCTAGTCAGCCTGATGGGTCGCAGCGCCTATTACGCCCCGGCGGCGGCAGCGGTCAGCATGATTGAGTCGATTCTGAAGGACAAGAAGCGCGTGATCGCATCTGCTGTCTACCTGCAAGGCGAATACGGTTACAAAGACCTGTTCATTGGGGTGCCGTGTGTACTGGGGTCCAAAGGCATGGAAAAGGTCATCGAAATGACCCTGGACGACGGCGAAAAGGCTATGCTCGAAAATTCTGCAAAGGCCGTGCGTTCAGTGGTAGAAGTGCTTGGTTATAAGTAATCGGCGCTGACGCGCATCATCCTCGGATTAACGTCAACGTGGGCGACTCGTGAGCCGCCCACTTCTTTGCCGAATGCTCCCGGCTGCGATACGATCAAACTAAATCTACACAAAGTTCAGTCAGGAATCATGCTCTTCAAACGACTCTTAATTGCGCTGCTGGCGCTGGTGATTTTCGGCGTTGGGGCGTTACATCAGGCCGCCGCTGATCAGGCTGTCATCGTCAACCTGGATTTCGATAATATACGGCAGGGCAATGCCGGAGTGATCACCCTGAGCGGTGCCAATGTGGCGGGCGGCACGGCCACCGCTCTCGGCCATGTCTATCCATTCTTCTCCACCAGCCAGGGCTTTGCCTGTCTGCTATCCGCGCCAATGACACAGAAAATACAAAGCTACCCGTTGACCGTCACCGTGACCGGCAAAGATGGCTCGATACAGCGTTGGGACGGCACGTTTAAGGTCGCGTCTGGCGAGTTCATCGCGGAGATGCCCTTTAGCTTGCCCTCCAACAAGATGTACCTCCTGAACGACGACATCCAGGCCAACGAGGACACGCGGCTGCTATCCATCTATAGCGTGGTCACGCCGACTCGGTTCTGGCAAGGGCAGTTTATCATGCCTGTCAACAGCAGCCTGAGTTCACCCTTTGGCAGTTGGCGCCAGTACAACGGGATAGTCCAGCGCCGCCATACCGGCCAGGATTTACACGCGTCTGTGGGTACGCCGGTTCTGGCCTCCGCCGATGGTCGGGTCGTGTTTTCACGCGCGCTGGACATTCACGGCGAGAGCGTCGTTATTGACCACGGCTGGGGCGTTTTCAGCGAGTATTCGCACCTGTCAGCCCGCTATGTCGTGCCTGGTCAGGTTGTCTTGCAGGGCGACGTAATCGGCCTCAGCGGCGACACGGGACGCAGCACCGGCCCCCACGTTCACTGGGAAATTGCCGTGAACGGCAACTGGGTTGATCCGATCAACTTCACGCAGATGAAGCTGCCGAACTGATCGCAGGCGGCCAAGCTTCAGCAGTCATTCCGAAACGATGCCCAACCGGGCCAGGGCGCGGCTCAAAGCCGCCAGCGCCCGGTGCTGCATCACCTTCACCGAGCCGAGCGTTTTGCCCAGCAGATCGGCAGTTTCCTGCAAATTCAGGCCCTCGATGAAACGCAGCACGATCACCTGCTGCTGTTCGTCGGTGAGCGATTTGAGCGCCAGCCTGACCTGCTCTTGACGGTAATTGGTCATGAGCAGCGAGTCCATATCGTCCTCGCTTGCCAGCGAAAGCGTCTCAATATCCTGGGGTTCTCCACTGCGATTCACGCGCCGGTAGTGATCTATCAGCCGGGCGTGCGCAATCCGGTATAGCCAGGCCAGGATGGAAATTTCTCGATCCTGGAACGACGGCAATCCCTCCACCAGTCGCAAAAAGACCTCGGCGGTAATGTCTTCCGCATTCTGGCGGCTTTCGACCCGGTAATAGATATAGCGATAAATGCGATCCACGTATGCGTCATAGAGGGTGCTAAGCGCAGTCTCGTCGCCATTTTGCGCGGCAATAATTAGCGTTCGCTCTTGCTTCAGATCCAAGACGCGCTGGCCCTGTTGCCCTGTCCCTTACGAAGTGATTCCACCTCCCCATTGTACCCGATTCCACGACTCGCGCATTTGACGCCTTCGCACTATACTGCCAGCCATGATTAATTTATACGACATCCTGGAAGCTGCCGACGGCCAACTGCTGGGCGAAGCTGCCGCTGTCCTCTTTACAGATTTTTGCTTCGATTCCCGCCTGATTCATCCCGGCGAACTTTACGTTGCCGTCAAGACCGAACGCGGCGATGGTCACAACTACATTCGTGAGGCGCTTGCTGGCGGGGCTACTGGCGTCATGTGCAATCGCCCGCCCGACTTCGAGACTCCCGACGTGACGATCATCGTCATGCGTAACGTCGAGGCGGCGCTCTTCAACTGGGCGCGCATTGTCCTCAAACGTTTCGGCACAACCGTTATCGGAATCGCGGGCAGCACGGGCAAGTCGGCAGCCAGGGAAGCGATTGCCGCCGTGCTCGGCACACGCTACCGGGTCTTCAAAAATTCGAGTGGTTATCAGGGCCACTTCGGCTTGCCGATGGCCCTGGGACGCCTGACACAGGAAGACAAACTGGCGGTTCTTGAACTGGCAACCGAGTATCCCGGTGAAATGGCCGAACTCGTCAAAGTCACCAATCCGCTGGTTGGGGTTGTGACCAATGTGAGCCTCGCGGAATCGGATAGGGACTCGGATCAGAGCGCGCGCCTGAACGGCATCGCCGCCGAAAACCGCGTCCTGATCGAACAATTGCCGCCCAATGGTCTTGCCATCTTGAATTACGACGATGAGCGAGTACGCAGCCTGGCAAGCGCGACGAAGGCTCACGTTTTCACAGTCGGCCTCGACCACACTGGCAGCGCCTTTGGCGCCGATTTCCTTGCTTACAATCTGATCGTGGGGCGCGATAAGACGGGTTTTGACTTGCGCCATGACCGGGAGCGTTATGTTGCCAAATGGGTTCCGCTGCTTGGCACCCACCAACTGTACGGCTGCCTGGCGGCGCTGGCTATTGGCATGTCCTACCATATCTCGATTGAAGAGGGGCTGCGCGCGTTACAGCAATTGGAGCCACTTCCCGGTCGCTTGAACCCGCTCATAGGCAAGGGCGGCAGCTTGCTCATTGACGACAGCCTGGACGCCAATCTGCATAGCACGATGGCAGCGCTCGACTGGCTCAATTCGGTGCGCTTGAGGGGCAACGATGGCCGCTTGATCTTTATTATGGGCAATATGTCCACGCCCGGCGCGCAGGGCACCGCCGATCATCGCGAGGTCGGTAAGCGCGCCGCCGAAGTGGCCGACCTGTTCATCACGCACGGCGATGTTGCCTCGGTTGCGGCGCGCGCGGCTCTTGATCACGGGATGGATCGCGCAGCGGTGAAGAGTACATTCAGCCCGCAGGACGCTGCGCATGTCATTGCTGATACGTTGACAGCGGATGATGTGGTGTTGATCAAGGGCAATGCCGCCACGGGCATGGAACAGATTACGCGGCTGCTCCTGGAACGCGACGAAGACAGCGTCCGCCTGCCACGGAACGAGACCGACTTCGACGAGGTGCTCTCCAGCCGTCCCTTGCAGCCTAGTTGGGTTGAAGTGGACAAATCCGCCATTGCCAACAACGTCCGGCACATCGTGGAAATGATTGGCCCGGACGTGGCGCTGATGGCTGTCGTGAAAGCCAACGGTTACGGACATGGCGCGGTGGCTGCCGCAACCACGGCCCTTCTTAACGGCGCGACCCACCTGGCCGTCGCTTCGGTCAATGAAGCGGCTGATCTACGCGATGCGGGCATTGATGCCCCGATCCTGGTGCTGGGCTACACTCCAGCGCGGGCTATCCCGCAGGTTGTGCATTACAACCTGGCTGTGACGGTT
>DATGFK010000083.1:0-2530 GCA_035309185.1 Aggregatilineales bacterium | reverse complement strand
TTCCTCTGTGGACAGCGATAACAGGTCAACGCCGGCGTGCTTGAGAGTCTGCTGCAATTCCATTTCGCGCCGCCAGGCAGCCTCCTGGAAACGCTGCCGAATACGTTTGTCGTGCGTATCCACGTAAAGCTGTTCGCGGGTTTCAGAATCTTCCATCAGGATCGGCCCGACGTCGGGCAGTTCCATTTCGCGCTGATCCCACAGCCGGATAGCCAGCACTTCATGCCGCTGGTTGAGGAGACCTAACTCGCGCGCCCAGCCCGGCGTGGCGATGAAATCCGAGATGATGAAGACCAGCGAACGCCGCTTGATCGTACTCAAGGCGCTGTTTAGCATCGGAGTCAGGTCGGTAAAGGGCGCGCGCTTGAGCGGTTGCTGGTTCTTGAGATCGTTGAGCAGCCGCAGCACATGAATCCGCCCGCCACGGGGCGGGATGACCTTCTCGATCCCGTCGCCGTAGAAGATCGCGCCTACGCGGTTGCCATGCCGGGTCAACAGTCGTGCGAAGGTGCCGACGAAATCAATCAGCACACCGCGCTTGAGCTTCTGCTCCCCGCCAAAATCCACGGACGGGCTGAGGTCTAGCAAAAACCAGGCCGTTACCTCGCGATCCTCCACATACTGGCGGACGTACGGCGTATCCATGCGGGCCGTGACGTTCCAATCAATGTAGCGAATATCGTCTTCGGGCTGATACTCGCGCAAATCGGCAAAATCCACGCCGTAGCCAAAAAAGAGGCTGCGGTAGTCACCCTGGAGCAAGCCATCCAGCCGCCGGATGACCTGCCAGTCCAGGCGTTGCAGGATGCGCTCAGGCGTTTGATCGGATTTTGGAATGTTCATGTAAGGGAACCACCGGAACGGGAATCCGGCTGAGAATCTTCTGGAGAATGTCGTCGCTCGCCACGTTGTCGGAGAGCGCCTCGTAGGATAGCACCATGCGGTGCCGCATTACGTCCAGCGCCATGTCTACGACATCCTGAGGCAGCGCGTAGTCGCGACCCCGGACATAGGCCAGTGCGCGCGCCGTCAAGATCAAATTGATAGAGGCGCGCGGGCTTGCGCCGAAGGTCACGTAATGGGCCATGTCCTTCAGCCCGTAATCCTTCAGAGTACGGGTCGCGGTGACGACCTTGACGGCGTACTCGATGAGCGCGGAATCGACGAAGACCTTGTCCACTTCTTGCTGCAAGACGACCAGTTGATCGGTGGTCAGCACTTTTTGGATGGCCTCCAAAGCGCCGGTCATGCGCTCGACAATCACGAATTCTTCCGTCGGGCTGGGGTAGCCCACCAGCACTTTGAGCATGAAACGATCCACCTGCGCTTCGGGCAGTGGATAGGTACCTTCAGTTTCGATGGGGTTTTGCGTCGCAAGCACCAGAAAAGGATTGGGGACTTTGAAGGTCTCGCGCCCGATGGTCACTTGCCGTTCCTGCATCACTTCCAGCAGCGCACTTTGAACTTTTGCGGGGGCGCGATTGATTTCGTCGGCCAGCAGCAGGTGGGTAAAGGCCGGGCCAAGCGAGGTGTTGAACTCGCCCGTCTTCTGATTATAGATTCGCGTGCCGATCAGGTCGGCGGGTACGAGATCAGGTGTAAACTGGATGCGCTTGAACTCACCGCCGATGGCATCCGCCAGCGTTTTGATCGCCAGCGTCTTCGCCAGGCCCGGCACGCCTTCGACGAGCAGATGGCCGCGCGCCAGCAGCGCCACAATCAGGCGTTCCAGCAAATGATCCTGCCCGACGATGACCTTCTTGACCTCGTATAACAAGCGCTCCATCGGCGTTCCAGGCTGCGGATTGGTGCTCTTATTCATGACTTGCGTTCCTATATCCCTTTATAAAGAACGATAAACTATTCGATTGGACAATCTAGCCGTAAGGCTGCATTCCTGCATTCCTATCAGTCCGGCGGCAGCCCGACGGCTCCGCCTGCCGTGGTGATCGGGACGGCAAACCCGATCCCGATATACACGTCTTGCTTGGTCGGGTTCAGCAAACCCGCCACAATGCCGACCACCTGACCCGCGCGGTTGAGCAGCGGCCCGCCCGAGTTGCCGGGATTAACTGCTGTGTCAATCTGGATGAGACCTTCCAGTTTCTGAGTGCTGTTTTGAACCTGGAAACTGCGGTTAAACCCGGAGATGATCCCGGCGGTCATAGAGCTGTAGAGACCGAACGGATTGCCGACCACGTAGGCCTCGTCCCCGACGCGCATGGCGTTGGGATTGCCCAGGGTGGCAGGCACAAGCAGCGCAGGAGGCTGAATGGCTTGCAGCACGGCAATATCATTCTGGGGCTGTTTGGCGCTGACAATGGCGTCCGATTGCGAGCCATCTGCAAAGGTGAGCTTGATCGAACTGGCATTGGCTACGACGTGGAGGCTGGTCAGAATGTCGCCATTGGTGTCCACGACAACGCCGCTTCCGATGCTCTCGATGGCCTTACCATCGGCGTCAGTGCTCTGGCAATCTATGAGTACCAATGAGGGTTGAATGACCTGGTACACGCTGGCGGAATAAGCG
>DATGFK010000082.1:0-3294 GCA_035309185.1 Aggregatilineales bacterium | reverse complement strand
GACTCAGCGGCGGCGACGTGCTGAACGTCGTGATCCTGGCGGCGGCTTCTGCGCTGGAGAGCGGGCAGGATACGGTTGGGATGGGAAATTTCGTTGAAGCCCTGGATCAGGTTCGGCGTGCAAAGCATGAGGTTGGCCGAGGTAACCTGGCCGAGTTCTCAATCCGCGAGGGCGACGAGGGCGAGTAGCGGGCCACTCATGTTGCGCATTGCGCAAGAAACAATCTTGTTAATCTGTCCTGAATAAGTGGCCTCTGGCGTTGTTTCTCTGTGCCGCAAGCCTCACGTCTGCGATGCTTCAAATCGCGTTCGTGCTGCTTCCACGTCGGTTTCATGTTCTTGCGCCCACTGGCACAGATCGTCTAGCGCATCAACGAATGTTTTGCCGAGCGCTGTCAGTGAATATTCAACTTTGGGCGGGACAACTGGATAGACCGTTCGCTGTACCAGCCCATCATATTCCAACTGGCGCAGTGTTTCAGTCAGCACCTTTGGCGTGATTTCGCCCAGTTCGCGTTGCAGTTCCCCATGACGCCGTGTCCCTTCAGCTAACGCATGGATGACCTTCACAGTCCATTTTTCGTAAACAGCGCCTATCACACTGCGCCGTTTGTTGTGTTCTGCGGCGAGATCACTTGCCATCGGGCGCTCCCCTTTCCTTACTATCCTGGAAGAAAGTATTGTACTTTAAAGTGCCTTCTTGTCAAAGACACCCCTGTCGTTTATCCTGTGACTGTCACGGGCCTGTGGCGTCTCGTTCACGATGCTGTTGAAAATGGGATGGAGTGTTATGGAATCCGATAAGGGAGAAGACAATGGCTAACCAGAACACCCTTGAGGAAAATAAGCGGATCGTTCGCGCGTTCATCGAAACGGCGTTCAACCAGCACCAGGCCAATAAAGCGGGGGACTACATGACGCCCGACATCAAATGGCATGGCGGCACCCTGGGAACCGTCGAGGGTCGGGAAAATTTCGCCGGGCTGATTGGCGCGATTGTTGCGGCCCTCCCGGATCTGCGCAACGTCGAGCAGGACATCATCGCGGAACGGGACATCGTGTCCGTGCGCGCGGTTGTCGAGGGAACCCACAAAGGCGACCTCCTGGGAATCCCCGCCTCCGGCAAACACGTCCGGTGGGATGCGGTGGATGTGTACCGCGTGAAAGACGGAAAGATCGCCGAAGAGTGGGCGGCAGACGACCTGCTTGCTTTCGTATACGGGGTCGGTGCTTACACCCCTCCCTGGCTTGTCAAAGCTTAGCACCACAGGCACCACGCCTCGATTCGTGATCAGGTGGAGGGCCACCTGATCACGCTCCTCTGGAGATGAGTTGCTGCGCCCCGAATTCCCGCGTCGCTGTGTCACCCCACGAATATTTGCCAACCAACTGTACAATCTGAATGATTGGGAGAATCAACAGACCAGTTCCAGAACAGGATAAATTTCGATGCCCGACGCTTTCAATGGAACTCTCAGCGGATGGCAAAATTTCTATTTCATGGCAGGAGGCGCTTCGGCGACGCTGCTTGGCTTGATGTTTGTTGCCCTTTCGATGGGCACCCATCTGATTAACGATGAAGTGCGCCAGGAAATCGAAACGTTTACCAGTCCAAGCATCTTTTATTTCGTGTCTGTCCTGCTTTTGGCCTGCCTGATGCTCGTTCCGATGATTTCAACTGTGGCGCTTGGGGTGCTGCTTCTTATTGGCGGAGCGTCAGGACTGGCGTGGACGGCTCCACGCATCAGACTGCTTATTCTGGCGGCGAGAAAGCATCAGGACTTCGGCGTGGCGGATTGGCTAGCGCAGATCATTTTGCCTGCCCTTACCTACCCCTTGGTCATCCTTGCTGCGATTTGCGTTGCAGACAATGCGCCGTCGGTTGCATTCGGTGCACTATGGCTTGCCACGATCTGGCTGTTGATCTGTGCAATCTACAATACGTGGAGCCTGGTGATCTGGGTCATCATGCAACGCAAACCATAAATCGCCTGACCGCCAGTAGCCCGTCGCAAAAGCCGCACAGGAGCGGACACTAATAGTTAGAGTACAATAGCTAACAGTCAAATTATCCTGATAAGGTAAAACTTGATGGTAGCTGTACAGTCTCCCAAGCAGCCGAGTATTACTGAGGAAGTTCTGAATTTCCTGGTATCCACGCCGACTCCTGACCAGATCGTCGCCTTCCGTGCTTCGGATGCCGCGCAGGAAAGACTGCGAACGCTGCTCGATAAAAATCGGGACGGGGCGCTGACGCAGGAAGAAAGAGTTGAGCTAGACGAGATGAGTCGCGTGGATCATTTCTTCTCGCTCATCAAGATCAAGGCGATGACAATTTCCAAAAGCCCAATCTGAGGATCACTTGCGGTGTCCTTCGCTGATTCAATCTTCTTAATATGTCTGATTTGTATAATCCCCTGGCTAGTTTGTGCCTGCCTGCGCATTCCCCAATACACTCACCAGTTAGCAAAAGAAAACTTCGACAGCATTAGTTATATTCGCTGGATAATTGACCGTGACAATATGGCTGAAAGCAGGTACTTCCCGGTGTCGATTGGTATTGTGGCGCTATGGCCTATCGTTTTCTGCGGCGGGTATTTCTTTTTACCGTCTGTTCTCGATGCTTTATTTAACAAGCCTCTGCTTGGGGCAATAATATATCTTGCTACCATTCCAGTCTCACTTTATTTTGCTCCGCGAAGCGAATTGACTAACCGGAAGATTGCGCCCACCATGCGCATGTTCCGTCTCCTAATTACAGCACTCTTTCTTGAGCTGATATTGGTGCTGATCAGTATTGCAATGATTTATGGAGCTTATTTGTCCGTTGCCGATCCTAATAATTCCCCGGAAGCGATGGGCATTTTCGCGCCACTCGTGGCTGCATTCATCCTATTAGCTGCAATCACTACCGGGCCAATTGCTTTTGTCACAGCGCCTTACGTAGTCCCATTTGCCAACTGGCTCAACCGACCCTTAGATTTTTTGCTCGCCCGAAATATCCGCGCGGACTGAAGGCGCGATCTGGGCTTCATTTGATACCAAATTAGGATAAACCCTCGCCCCATGCCCACACTTACCTTACACAGAATCAGCAAAACTTTTGACGAAAACGGCATCCGCACGTTGGCCCTGGAAGATGTCTCGTTTGCCGTACAACCCGGCGAGTTCGTGACGATGATCGGGCCGAGCGGATCGGGCAAGAGCACCGTCTTCAATCTGATCACCGGGCTGCTGCGCCCTGACCACGGCGAGATTGCGCTAAATGGCGACGTGATCAACGGGCGGACGGGAT
>DATGFK010000081.1:0-2992 GCA_035309185.1 Aggregatilineales bacterium | reverse complement strand
TCGAGCCAGGCCAGGTGCAGATAGTCTTTGGGCAGCGAAGCCCGCTGCTGCATTGCCAGTTCCGTGTAGTATTCGGCAATTTCCTGGCCCAACCGGCGGCTTCCACTGTGACTGAGCAGCGCCAGGTACTTTCCCGGTGGGATCGTCCCCAGCGGCGTGACGATTTCCGTCTCGACTTCCAAAGCGCCAAACTCGACAAAATGATTGCCCGATCCGCTTGTGCCAAGCTGACGCCAGGCAGTGTCTTTCAAGCGCCGCGCCACCGGATGTTCACGCCACAGCGGGTCATCCATGACCTCGTGTTCCTGCGGCTCTTCCCATTCATGTCCGGGGCCGAAGACGGTGTTTTGTTCGAGCGCTTTGCGGAAGCGTTCGCGCTTCTGGTCCAGGACGTAGGGAGAGGCGTCGAAGACTGTCAGCTTCATGCGGCAGGCTATATCTACACCTACCCCATACGGGATCACGCTGTTATGAGTCGCCAAAACGCCCCCGATGGGTAGCCCATAGCCGACATGCGCGTCGGGCATCAGCGCGCCGCGCAGGGCGACGGGCAAATGCACGGCGCGCTTAAGCTGCTCAAGCGCACCCGGCTCGATCTCTCTGGCGCCCCAGACTCGGAATGGCGCTTCGACATCGAGCTTGTAACGCTGCCCTGAGGCAGAAGCGAGACGCTTTTTCTCGTCCAGGAGGCGTTCCGCCACCGGCCCGTAGATGCTGTGTTCCACAAACGAGTCGGGTTCTTGCAACACGCGCGTCAGGTCTTCAAGGATTTCCTTGCGCGTGCGCTGCTCTTTTTTGGCTTGTTTGGCTGCCTGGAGCGCCAGTCCAATCGCCACGCCCGGTTCATAGCCAATTTTGATCAGATCGTTGCCATTCATCGTCGCCGTGCCTGTCCAAAAACCTCAAAACGTCATGATCGTCTTAGGGCAGGAACTTGTCAATGGGCGACCTGAAGGCGAACTCAAAGGAAAATGAGGCACAGCGCTGCGATGTCACCTTTTGGCCCGCGCTAGGTTATAATTGAGATGGACAGTGCGAAATTTCATCCACAAGTCTGTCCCAGATCAGCTTTCAGGAAATGGCAAAACAAACACTTACCCCCAGGTTGTTGGCCGAACACTTGGCTGCATCCCCAGAGGGCTTTTTCAGACAATCCGAACTGGCAAAAATCGCATCCGAAGCCGACCTTCCGCAGATCGTGGCTGAAGGTGTGGTTGGCGGTCAGGTCGGGCAGGAAGGCGACTTCCTCTTCGATCCGTCGCGTGTAAACGCCGAACAGGTACGCGAACGCGGTTCGCGCTACAGCGGTACGCTCACGGCGGTCAACTCCTTCACGAAACCCATTGTCCAGCGCATGAAGCAGCGCGACGACCAACTGGCGCGGCTGGATAATCCCGCTTATGCGCGGCTGGTTAACGCTTTTGACGGCACGCCTGGTTATATGCCATTGGCGCACCTGTGCAGCGAACCCGGCGATGAAACCCTGCTTGGCACTTTGCTCCAAAAAGGAATGCTCAAAGCCCACGACGACCTGGTCTTTGATCCGCTGCGCATCACACGCGGAAGCCTCAAGGAGATTCACCGCACTCAGTTGATCCTGCCCCTGCGCGAAGAACTCAACAAACTGCTGGAATCTCGTCCCGGTCAGACGGCGCCTCGCAGCGATCTGGTCGAAAACTTCGGGGCCAGTAATCTACAAGCGATTCTAGATGTGGGCGGTTTTACGGTGTTCAGCGTTTCGCTGCCGCTGGGAGAGTCGGTCTGGATTCGCCTGAAGGGCAGCGACGCCGAACAGGCCAAACAGGTTGCCTGGGAAGCCGTCCAGCCCAAAGAGGAAGACTGGGCTGCCCTGCTCACAACTTGCGGGGATGAACTTCGGCATGGCGTGAAGGACGGTGATACTGCCAGGGAGCGTATCGCGGCTCTCTCCTACACATTACAGCAGGCCGCCAGCCGGACGGGGCTGCGCATGGACACACTGCACAGCGCGGCTGCCGAAAAGCGCCTGGCCGTTTTCGTCGATCCGGAGGGCGTACAGCGTATTCCTGCCGCGCGCATCGAAGCCCTGTTTTCCGATGAGGCGCAGCTTGAAGAGATCGCGGGCCTGGAAGCGATCAGTGTTCGCGAGTTGGCCGTTGCGATGAATGCCTCGACGCCGGCCGTGCGCCAGAAGCTGCGCCGCGCGCAGATCGGGGCCAATCGCTCCGTACGCTGGCGGCAGGTGGCGGGTCGCTTTGGGCTACCCGAAACCCTCCGTAAATTCAAAGCGCGCTATGCAGAAAATAAATCGGTGTGGATTGCCGCCCGTGAAGAAGAACGGGCTGCTGAGCGGCGACAGCGCGACGCCCAGCGCGAAACCGAACGCTCTCGCCGCGACGAGGAACGTCGCCAGCGGGAAGAGCTTCGCGCAAGGCTCCTGGCTGCTTTCCCGGCCTGGCAACATGCGGGACGGGTCGACCAGCAGGTGGTACTGCACGTGGGGCCACCCAACAGCGGCAAGACTCACCAGGCCCTTGACGTGCTTTCAGTTGCTAACAGTGGCTGGTATCTTGCGCCGCTGCGGCTGCTGGCCTTTGAAGTCTTTGATCGGCTCAACCAGCGCGGCATCCGCTGCAACCTGCTGACCGGCGAAGAATTTATCAACGTACCTGGCGCTGCGGTCACGGCGGCAACCATTGAGATGTTCAACCCCGCCCAAAGCGGCGACTGTGTGGTCATTGACGAAGCGCAAATGCTGGCCGATCCTGACCGGGGCTGGGCCTGGACGCGCGCCTTGATGGAAGCCCAATCACCGGAGATTCACGTGATCGGGCCACCCCACGCGCGGGATTTGATCGAGCGCCTGGCCGGGGCTGCGGCCATCCCGATTCAGATAGTGCCTCACGAACGCCTGGCTCCGATTGCCGTCGCGCGGGAACCCTGGCCCATCGAACATCTGCCGAAGCGGACGATCCTGGTGGCCTTTTCCCGGCGGACGGTGCTGCACCTGAAG
>DATGFK010000080.1:0-8943 GCA_035309185.1 Aggregatilineales bacterium | reverse complement strand
TGGCCGCCAACCAGGGCCTCTACAACGGATTCCTGGCGGCAGGATTGTTGTGGGGCATTGTCCATCCCGATCCTATGGTTGGACGCCAGATTGACCTGTTCTTCCTGCTGTGCGTGATTGTTGCTGCGCTGTACGGCGGCGCGACAGTCAGGCGCTCGATTCTTGCCATCCAGGGCATTCCCGCACTGCTGGCGCTGGCGGCGTTGCTATTACGCTAAGCATGGCGCGGCCTAAGGTGAGGACTTTACCGTCACAGTTCCGATGATGAGATAATCCTGGCCTGCGATAGGCAGTGCTTTGTTGTCACCATACCAGTAGGCATGGACAC
Source organism: Aggregatilineales bacterium (assembly GCA_035309185.1). Classification (GTDB taxonomy): domain Bacteria; phylum Chloroflexota; class Anaerolineae; order Aggregatilineales; family UBA2796; genus DATGFK01. Next base: position 8,615 of record DATGFK010000080.1, on the reverse strand, counting down.
CTATCCTGTAGTCTCCCGCAGGCAAATCCCCTGGAATAGAGAGCGTATGACGGTCAAAGTGCAGAGTCTGAGGTTGCCATTGCGAGGTAGGTGGACTGCCCGTGCCCCCTGGCGGTTCATCGTTCTGTTCACGAATCAGGCCAGTTGAATCCTGCAAGAAGACCCCTACCGAGTAATCCAGCGGCAGCGCTTTTTGCGCAGACCACCACAGATCAACGTGGAGCGCACTGCTGGGCACCGCTTCGGGCGGCACGAGCGAATCACGCAACGCGAGGAGATCGCCAAAAACCTGCGGCGCGCGCGCCACATCGGGACGTTCAAAGAGGACGACCCGCATCTTCTGATCCGTGTAGAGGGACTTATACTGGTCGCCGATGGGCGTTTCACGGCTCATCACCTGGGCAAAGCCATCCCCGCCTTTGCTCAAGTACGGCATTACCTGCGATGGCTGATACCAATTGACGACCCACACCCGGCGATGTGCTTTGATCGCATCTTCTACGTGCGGCAGCACCGGTTGATCCTGGTCACGGTTATTGACCCAGGGCAGCGTGCGAATAATATCGGCCTGCTCACCGTTGGGTAAGGCGACCATCACTTCGTAGCGCACGGCGTTGTCGTCCCAGCCATTCTCAAGGATCACCAGGTCTCCCGGCGTATACTCCGCAGCCAGCGCTTGCGCCGCCAAATTGCTGTCGAGCCGGGGCTGGATAATCTCAGTAGTGGACAGCGACGCCACGGCCAGCACCAGCGTCAGCACAATTTGCGCGCGTCCCTGGATCAGGCTCAGACCGTAACCGCTGATCAGCACGAGCATGGGCGTCAGGTAAACCATGGTGCGGGCTGAGAGCATTCCAAAGCCCATGTTAGCAAAAAACATAAAGGCAAAAAGACCGCCGCCCGACAGTGCAATCGTGAGGTGGGCCAGACGGGCCATCCTTACGCCTGTCGCGCGCGGTTCGACAAAATGCAAGACGCCGAGCAGGTACAGGGCAACGGTCAGTCCGAACTGCGCCCCGAACAGAATACCCAGCAGGGTGATAAGCGTTGTCCAACTCGTGGGGAATCCATCTATTCCGCCCGACAAAATCCCCAATTGCCGCGAGATGACCAGCAGCCAGGGGATATAAAGGACTATCGCAGCGCCCCACGCCGCGAGGAGCGCGGCCTTACTGCGCCACGACCCGCGCCACACGAAAAGTCCAATAACCACCTGTACACCCAGCACCAGGACACCGATGTACAGGCTGTAGAACATGAACGTGATGCTCAGGCAGTATAGGACGAGCATTCCGGGGCGCGGCCTGCGCAGATAGCGCAGGAAGAACAGCGTCATCAGCGAGACGGCCAGCATCAGCCAGCCATAATGTCGTATTTCTTGCGAATAGTAGATTGCTACCCTCAGAACGGAGAGCAGCAGCGCAGCGTAGAGAGCGGCTCTTTGTCCAAACCAATCCAGGCCGATCCGATACACGACTGCTATGCCAAGCAGTCCGCTGGCGATGCCGAGGAAACGCAGCGCAATCCGCGAATCGCCTGCCAGCGTCCACCAGGCGCTTAAAGTCAGGAAGTACAGCGGCGGGTGACGGTCACTGGAAACCGCAGCGAGGATCGCGTCCAGGTGATGATCGCTGGCGGCCCATGTGCTCCAGCCTTCATCCGTCCAGACGGGCCAGTGGCCCGCATTAACAATGCGGACAGCGGAAGCCAGCAGCAGGATAGCCAGGATCGGAGTGATGCGTTTCAGGGACAACCGAGAGGGTTCCTAGCGCGGTTTGCGCATCCGCTTCCAGACCAGCCCGTACAAGATCATGCCGAATGCACCGACGAAAGCCATCGCGACCAACGCGCCAAAGGCCGATAGAGCGAGGCGCAGCGGAGTCGTCCAGATCGTCCCGTTGCTGGAAGCATCCGCCGACTGTACGCTGCCAGGGGCGACGCGCACAGCGCCGAATTCCTTCTGCACCGGCTCGCCGGCCAGTAGTGGGAAAGAAAAAGTGTTCAGCGTCGTGGCCTGTACCAATGGACTGCTGAAGCTGACTGTGTACTGCTGTGGACCTAGATTGGGGAAACAGTAAGGTTTTTGGTCGTCGGTGGAGATGTAGTTCTCGATGACGATGTTATTGACCATCAGGCTGACGTTGACATTCGCCAGCAACAATTCGCCGGGGTCACGGTTGCCGTTTTTGTTGGTGTCTTCGTAAGCCAGGACACAGATCGACCCGGTTCCAGGTGCAGTAGGCTGCGGCTGTTGCGCGTAGGCCGTTTGCGCTGCCCACGCCAGTGCAATTGTTGTCAACAGTGCCGGGACTACGAGCGGAATATGGAAGGACTTTAACAATCTGACCGATCTGCGTTGTAAATCCTGCATAGCTTTCCCTGGCGCGGCAATGAGAAGCGCCGTGATTTGCCTGTAAGTGACTTCCACGTCGCTGAATGCTCAGCAGCGGGAAGCGGGCGCGATTATAACACGCCCGTCGCGCGCGCCAAGTACAGCCTACGCACATGCAGGCTCGCGTCAGGTAAACGCAGGATAGAAAGCTCTCAACGGCCTGAATGGTCAGGCGGGAATGTCAGGAGTCAACCTGCTTGACGTTGATCACTTTGGGCTGTGGCGTGTCCGATTTCGGCAACGTGATGGTCAGGATGCCATCCTTAAAGCTGGCGTTAGCCTGTTCCGCCTTGACTGGGCGGGGGATCGCTACCGCGCGGGTGAAGGCCCCAAAACGACGCTCCCGCCGAAGATAGGCTTTTTCCTGGGCTTCGCCCTCTGCGCCTTCCGGGCGCGTTTCGCCTTTGATGGTCAACGTATCGCCGACAAGAGACACGTCAATCGACTCGGGTTGGGCGCCCAGCAGTGGCCCCGCCTTGACGACAACGGAGGTCTCGGTTTCATAAACGTCAACGGGCAGGAGTTGAGCGCCGCTCGCCATTGAAATGCCATCCTCGATGAAGCGCCCCACCGTATCGCGAATCTGGTTGAGCGTTTTCATCGGTTCAATTTTCTGGGTTGGCTTCTCGGCGTCCTTGTTATCTTTTTCCATTGCCTCTTCGCCTTGTTTCCCTCTCCAAAGTTTACTCACAAGCCTATACGCACGCTGGAACGCAAGGTTGCACATTATATCGCGTGAATTTGAGAAGCGGCCTCAATTTCCTATGGTTCGAGTCGAGGTGTCGCGCTAAGGTACGAAAGTCATAACGTTTCTTGTGCCGTTTGGCAGGAGGGCGAAATGGGTGCAGGCGGGGCTGGTACGAAGCGGATCAACCTTCTCTACACTGCCGAGGCGACGGTCAGCGGTGGGCGGCGAGGCTACGGGCGTACTTCCGATGGGCGGCTGGACGTACAATTCTCGTCACCGCTGGAAATGGGCGGGCCGGGTGGGACGGGTACAAACCCGGAGCAGCTATTTGCGCTGGGCTATGCAGCGTGCTTCCAGAGTACACTGATTGAAGCGGCTCGGCGCGAGTCGCTCAACGCCGACGATTCCCGCGTCACGGCGCGGGTTGGCATTGGACAGGCCGGAAATGATAGAATGGGTCTTGCCGTGGAGATCGTCGTTCACATGCCATCGGTGACCGATCCACGCAAAGCCCAACTACTGGTCAATCAAGCCGATCAGCGCTGTCCGTATTCCAACGCTATTCGCGGCAACGTTGACGTCAAGTTGATCATTCTTTAGGGATCGTAACAGAACAGAAGGGGGCACCTATGGCCGATCTCAATCAGGATGAAGACGCCCGCCGCGAGGTCATGCTGAACTCGCCGGTCATCGCCATCGTCGGACGCTCTGACGATCATTACTACAGCAGCTACCAGGTAGGCAAATACCTGGAAGAACATGGTTACGTTGTCTACAACGTTAACCCGAACCTGGATGAGATTGACGGGGAGCCGAGCTATCCAACGCTCAAGGACGTTCCGGCGCGGATTGACATTGTGGATGTATTCCGCAAAAGTGAACACCTTGGCGGAATTGTAGATGAAGCCATCGCCGTCGGCGCGAAGACGGTCTGGGGACAACTTGATGTCGAGGACGACGAAGCAAGGCGCAAGGCGCTGGCGGCGGGCTTGAACGTCGCCATGAACCTGTGCCTGCGTACCGAACATGAACGCATGACGGCGCACCCTTTCAGTGGGTAGTTTTAGCCGCATGACCTGTATGCTATGTACAATGAGTGAGAGAGTTCGTCCATTCGTACATTGGGTCGGGATTTATCACTAACTCCACCATTGGTGAGGTTTTGAAGCAAGCTACTCAGCGCCTGATGGGGCATTCGGGAACGCCCCGCCAGGATGCCCAGGCGATCCTGGCGCACGTGTTGGATGACGCGCCACGCGAATACCTGATCGCCCATCCCGAAGTACCGCTGGGCGCCGTCAAGGTCAGCCAATTCGAGAAGCTCCTGACTCTACGCATTAATGGGATGCCGCTCGCTTATATCCTGGGACGGCGGGCCTTTTTTGATCGAACCTTCCTGGTGACGCCTCACGTCTTGATCCCCCGCCCGGAGACAGAGCACGTCGTCGAGACAGCTCTCGACTGGGCAAAAGAACAGCGGCGAAGTAACTTGCGCATAGTGGACGTTGGCACGGGCAGCGGCGTGATCGCCCTTACGTTGGCTGCGCATTTGCCCGACTCCCGCGTGATCGCTGCTGACGTGTCCGGGGCGGCAGTGCTTGTCGCCCGTGAGAATGCGCAAACGCTCTCCAACATCACTTTTGTCCAGGCCGATCTCCTGGAAGGGCTGCACGGGCCATTCGACATCATCTGTGCCAATTTGCCGTATATTGCGACAGAGGACATGAGCGTGCTTGAAGTCGCCCGCTTCGAGCCACACGTCGCTCTCGATGGTGGCCGGGACGGCCTGACGCTCATCCGTCGGCTGCTTGTCCAGGCGCCGTCCAGGCTGGCCTCGCCTGGTCTCCTACTGCTGGAAATCGGGGCTGACCAGGGAGCAGCCGTTTGCGCGCTGGCACGGGCTGCTTTCCCACACGCAGACTTTGCCATTATTAAAGACCTGGCCGGGTTGGATCGGGTTGTGTCCGTTAGGCAAGCGCCAGCTTGATTCTGATCGGGTACCTTGAATCGCTTTGTCATTTGCTGTAGACTTATTTTCGCAAAATATAATATTTAATTGACAACGAGATAATTTATGAATCTTGAAAAGATCGCTCAGATTGCCGGAGTCTCACGATCTACCGTTTCCCGTGTCATTAACAACCACCCATATGTTAGCGATGATGCCCGCCGACGGGTCAGCGAAGTGATCGAGCGCGAGGGCTTTCATCCCAGCAACATCCGCCTGCTGCCCAAGCAACGAACCGATATCCTTGCGGTTATTGCGCCGGAAGGGTTAGGGGCTGTGTCGGCCAGTGGTTACTTTCCACTGTTGATCGGCGGTATCTCGACGACGATCAGTCGGCTGGGATACGCCATGTCGCTGTGGGCAGGCGCAACCCAGAGCGAGTCCAGTCGGATGTACAAGCGCGTCCTGAATCACCGGATTATGGACGGGGCGTTGCTGATTTCGGCGCTGGACGGCGATACCTTCCCTGAGCAACTGCTTGAACGCGGCACACCCGTCGTCGTGATCGGCAACAGTTGCGCCGGAGGCGTTTCCTCGGTGGACGTGGACAACGTAGCCGCTGCCTACGACGCGACGAGGACTCTGATTCGCGGCGGACGGCGGCGAATTGCGCACCTGGCGGGTACGATGGATAGGGTTTCGGCCCAGGAACGCTTGCTTGGCTACCGGCGTGCGCTTGAAAAACACGGATTGCGCTATGACCCCAACCTGGTAATTTACGGCGATTTCACGGAAGAATCCGGGAGCACCTCGGCAGATCGATTACTGGCACAGGGCATTGATGGCTTGTTTTGCAGTAACGACCTGATGGCCGTGGGCTTCATCAGGGTAGCCTTGCTGCGCGGTGTGCGCATTCCTGCGGATATTTCGGTCCTCGGCTTCGATGATTTACCCTCGCTTCCCAATGATATTCCGGCCCTGAGTACCGTCCATCAGCCCATTCGCCAGCTTGGCGAGGTTGCGGTGAACCTGCTCACGACGATGGTCAACAGTGGCACACGCGAGGCTCAGCGTGTGGTGCTGTCAACAGAAGTCATCCTGCGCGAAACGTGACGGACAATCTCCTTACAAATTGTTGCTATATATCTCACCTTCCCCGGCGCAACTGCCTGAATTACAGCGAGGGCGTGGCGACGGGGGTGGGAGTCTTTGTATTTGACGGCATTGGAGTGGGCCTGCCAGGTTGTGTCTCCGAAGATGGGCTGGTATTTTGAACTGAATAATAATAGCCCGGCAAAAGACCAGGTGGATTGGAGAACTGCATGAGCACGCCGGGGCCAGATTGATTAAGCAGCGCTGTCGTCCATTCTGAAAGTTGCACCTGAAGCCCTTTCGCCTGCACTTGGGTAATGAGTTGGTCTTGAATGTCCTGGGAAAGCGCATCCAGGTAGGATTTGATTATCGCGTCCAGGACGGAACCAATTTGCCCATTGCCTTCCGAGACAAGGGAGACCAGGGAGTGTCCGTTGGCTATTGCTCTAACAAGATCCGGGCATTTTACAGTGAGCGCGCCAGCCGCAATCTGTATCGCCTTGACGGCCTGGAAGCTATAGGCACTGACGTCAGGAATTGGCACCCGAAATTGCGTATTGCCCGGCACAAAGCGGTTCGTGACCTGGTTGACGAACTGTTTGGCCTGGTCTTGAGTGAGCAGACCATCGCTTAGTGCCTGACCGATTTCCCCTAAATGGGCATCCAGCAGAGCCTTGTTCAGAGCGTCAGCTTTGCTTGAGGCTATCATGTCGAGGGTTTGTCCACTCACCAGGGCGGTTCGAAGGTCGGCTGGCGCTATACTCAGTGCCTTGGAAACAATCGCGTCGTAATTTGTAGCGCTGCATAAGGCGACGATAAACCCTCCAGGCGTACCCGGGGGAATGGCCTGTGCTTGCACCGAGAAACCTGTGAGGCCCCCGATCATTGCGAACAACAGCAAGACTCTTATAGCACGTTTCATGGTCATCGCTCTCCTGAATTTTGGGAGTATAGCGTGCCTGGAAAGCTACGAACGGTATTTTGCAGACTGTTCACAAATGCGTTACCAACTGTTGACAATTCGGAACGGAAAACCCTCTCGCGATCGAGCAGTTCAGCAGCCGCGATAAGTTTACGCGAACATCATACAGAATTTACATCTTGCATCACACAATTATAGAATGGCTAATCCCCACCACAGAAAGGAATTGTCCATGAAAGTCAACAAAGTTCATTTGCTGTTGATCTTGAGTTTGCTCGCTGTGCTGATCCTGTCCATGTCGGCCACGGCTCAGGCTGCCGGAGGAGATATTCACTCGATCCAGCATGTGATTGTTATCATGCAGGAGAATCGTTCGTTTGATAGTTATTTTGGCACCTTTCCCGGCGCGGACGGCATTCCCATGAAAAACGGCGTGCCGAGCGTTTGCGCCCCCGATCCTAAGTCCGGGAAATGCATCCCGCCCTTCCACGATCCTCGCGACGTGAACCAGGGTGGTCCTCATGGAGCATCCAACGCCACCAACGACATTGATGGCGGCAAAATGGACGGCTTTGTTGGACAGGCTGAAGCAGCGCGGTCACAACAATGCAAGAACCCGGATACCCCCGGTTGTACAGGCGGAAACCAGGAACTGGACTCCATGGGCTACCATGACGCGCGAGAGATTCCGAATTACTGGGCCTACGCCAAGAATTTCGTGCTACAGGATCGCTTGTTCGAGCCGAACGCTTCCTGGAGCCTGCCGGAGCATTTGTTTATGGTGTCGGGTTGGTCTGCCAAATGTGCTACGGCTGGCGACCCTATGAGCTGTGTGAATGCACTAGACGGGCCGAGCGGGCTAGATACCTCGAAAAACGACTATGCCTGGACGGATCTCACCTATCTATTGCATAAAGCGAATGTCAGTTGGGCCTATTATCTGAGCGAAGGCAGTGAACCCGACTGTGAAGACGATGCGATGGTGTGCCAGCCCAAAGGTCTTAAAGCTGCGGTGCCTGGCATTTGGAATCCGCTACCCGCTTTTGACACCGTCAAGAGCGACAATCAGCTTGGCAATATCCAAACCCTGGACAAGTTCGTGGCCGCTGCCAAAGACGGAACGCTGCCTGCTGTGAGCTGGATTGTGCCAGAAAACGCCGTCAGCGAACATCCCCCGGCCAGAGTCAGTATGGGACAGGCTTACGTGACAGGACTGATCAACACCCTCATGCAGGGGCCTGAATGGAACAGCACCGCTGTTTTTATATCCTGGGATGACTGGGGCGGCTTCTATGATCACGTGGTGCCGCCGACAGTGGATCAAAATGGTTACGGACTGCGTGTGCCTGGCCTGGTAATCAGTTCGTTCGCCAAGTCTGGCTATATCGATCACCAGACCCTCAGCCACGATGCCTATCTGAAATTCATCGAGGATGACTTCCTGAGCGGTCAGCGCATCGATCCCAAGACCGATGGACGGCCTGATCCCCGTCCGACAGTGCGCGAAAGTGCATCGCAGCTCGGCGATCTGGTCAATGATTTTGACTTCACACAGCCGCCACACTCACCTTTG
>DATGFK010000079.1:0-3070 GCA_035309185.1 Aggregatilineales bacterium | reverse complement strand
GGATATAACCTGCAAGACCTGGTGTACGAAGTGGCGATCCCCGCACATGCGGAAAACCCGACGCTCAAGACGTTGTGTTCGTGCAGCGCAGACAGTAATATGGACTTGATGGTTGGTTTCGTAGATACAGATGAGCGTGCGCGTTACTACATAGCAGCGGCCTATATTTCGCAGGGGGAAGTGCTGCACGTCCATCATAAAGTGTATTTGCCGACCTACACCATGTTCGACGAGGGCCGCTACTTCGCCTGGGGCGACTCCGTGAAGGCATTCGATACGCGGTTCGGCAGAATGGGGATGCTGATCTGTGAGGATTTCTGGCACGCTTCGCCGCCCTATCTGCTGTGGCTGGATCGAGCTGATCTGCTGCTGTTCCACAGTGCCAGCCCTGGCCGTGGCATTGACGCCTCGGATCGGCTGAGTTCGGCGCGCTGGGTGCAGCTTGTCAACCAAGCTTATGGCAGCATGTTCACCAATTTCGTGATCCACTGTAACCGTGTCGGCTTTGAAGATGGCCTCAACTTCTGGGGTGGAAGCACTATTGTTGATCCGGACGGCGAATTTGTGATCAACGGCCCGCTACACGAGGAGGCGTTGATCGTGCAGACGATTGACGTCAACCAATTGCGGCGTGCGCGCAGCCGCCTGCCCCTGCTGCGTGACGAGCGCACCGCGCTCCTTTCAAGCGAGTTGCAGAGAATTCTCGGCAGCTCGAACGTCGCACCTGACGGCCCCTATAGCCATACGTCTTAGAATCGGAATCAACAACAAGAATTCGCCCTTGACCCGCACATCTATTTTGGTAAAATACTAATTAGGTATTTTGCAAAATAGGAGTTGCAATGGGACAGGAAGAATTCGGAACTCTGCTAAACTTTCTGAAAGCGCTCGGCAACGAAAACCGCTTGAAGATTATTGGCATCCTTGCCAATGGCGATTGCACGGTAGGCGAACTGGCTTCGGCGCTCGACCTGAAAGAGCCGACCGTCTCTCAGCATCTGATGATGCTCAAAGATATGCAGCTGGTCGAGGTCAAGCCAAAAGGCAACTATCGCTACTACTCCTTCAACGGCCAGGCACTGACCCGCTTGAGCAAGGACATCTTCAGCCGCGAACGGTTGGCGACACTGGTCGGCAAATTCGAGGAAGTGGGAGATGCCTATGAACGCAAAGTCCTGGAAACTTTTTTCGACGGCGAACGGCTCACTCAGATTCCCGCCAGTGAGAAGAAACTGCTGGTCGTCGTGAAATGGCTGGCGGACAGGTTCGAGTATGACGTGCAATATACAGAAAAACAGGTCAACGAAATTCTGACTCGCCACCACGAGGATTATGCTCTCCTGCGGCGCGAACTCGTGGATTGCCATTACCTCAATCGTGAAAAAGGTATCTACTGGCGCATCCCGCCGAAGGAAAAGGCAACCGAGGTTGACTCACTGCCAGCAGAGGCATGAGGCTGAACGTTAGACAACAGCGGATTCGGCGATGGGCAGCGCGAGGGTGAAGACGCTGCCCTGGCCCGGCGTGCTGGTGGCGATCAGGTAGCCGCCGTGCGCTTCGGCCACGGCACGCGCCACAAAAAGCCCCTGACCGAGGCCACGCGGATCGATGGCTTTGCCTTCGGAGGTCCTGGCTTCGCCACGATAGAAACGCTCAAAGATGTGCGGCAGGTCTCGTTCTGAGATGCCAACGCCGCTATCCACGATCTGGAGCAGAACGCGATCTCCGCGACGCAGGCCGATCCGTATCTGGATCGTGCCGCCGCGCAGCGTATAGTTGATGCTGTTGTCAAGAAGATGTCCAAGCGCCCAGCGCAGGCGGCGGCTATCGCCCATCACCTTCACATTGGCGTGGTTGACGACCATGACCCCGATATTCAGAGCATTCTTCAGGATTCGCGGCTCAAGGCCCTTGATCACGTCCAGCGCCATTTCATCCAGGGCCACTTCCTGGGCGGCAACGGTGAATGACCCCGCGCTGATCTCGGAGATGTCAAGCAGTTCCACGATCATGCGATCCAGGATGGCAGCGTTGCGGCCAATGGCCTCCAGGAATTTGCGGTTAGGCGGTTGGCCGGTTGGCTGGTTCAGGAGCACTTCGCTCATGCCCTTGATGGCCGTCAGGGGCGTGCGAAGCTCGTGCGTGATCTGGGTCACAAATTCGTCGCGCAGCCGGTCAGCCAGGGTCTCTCGCGTCACGTCCCGCAAGACTATCAGCGTTCCCAGCACTTCGCCTTCTGCGCTGGCAACTGACGCCACCTGCGCGCCGACGATCCGGTCGTTGACCTGAACGCGCACCGGCGGTCCGGCGACCTCCATCTCTCCGATGCTGGGCGCTTTACCACGCGCGGCCTCAAAGAGGCGGCCCAGTTCGCTGTCCCAGAAGGCTCTGACCGTACCCAGGAGGCGACGGGCGGGTTCGTTCATTAGCACGATACGGCCTTCCGTATCCTGCATAACCACGCCTTCGCTGATCACTGCAAAAACGGCTTCGAGACGCGCGGCAACGGTTTGGGCCTCACGCATTCGGGCCGTCAGTTCTCGATTGGCGGCGCGCAGGGCGCTCAATTGATCGGGGTCGCGTCCGCTGGCACCCGTGTTAAGCTGTTTGCGATACAGGCCGCGATAGAGACGCTCGAAAAAACGCTCTGTCGCCGCGCCAAATTCATCCATCAGACGCAGGAAACTTCGCACATCCTGTTCGCGAGGATCGACCACAAAATCCGCGGAACGGGAACCCTCATCGGTCATCGCGGATCCAACCGCCCATGTGTGTTAAACGCCAGAGGTTGTGTCATCCCTGGGTCAGCTCTTTTTGGGTTCTTCTGTCGTGGGCGAACCTGGCGGCGTAGCGGGTGCGACAGGTGTCACAGCCGGGGTCGGCTGGGCAACCGAGGGTTGTGCAGGAGCTGCGGCAGGCGAAGCTCCTGCTGGCGACGGCTGCGGGGCAGCGGGCTGAACAGGCGCTGCTGGCGCAGTTGTTGCCGAAGGCGCTGGTGTTGGTGCGGGTGATTGAGTGGGTTGAGACGTGGGAGCCGTCTCGGCTTTTTTAGCGACCCTGGCCTTGCGTT
>DATGFK010000078.1:0-4253 GCA_035309185.1 Aggregatilineales bacterium | reverse complement strand
TTCTCGCCAAAGTTGCGGATTGCCAGCATGGCGTCGGGGCCGCGATCCAGCATCTCAAGCACCTCACCAATAGTGGTGATGCCCGTGCGCTTGAGCGAATTGAACACGCGGACGCTCAGGTCAAGCGTCTCGATAGGCGTGTTGTACTTCTCATTGTCGATCCAGCTTGGCTCTTCCTCTGTCTGCTGCGGACGTGCGGGCTGAACCATCGTCTCGGCGTCGATTCCGGCAATGATGCCCAGGTGCGTCATCAGAATCTTGGCAGCCTGGCCCATCGCTTCTTCAGCCCGGACTGTTCCATCCGTCCAGATTTCGAGGATGAGTTTGTCGTAATTGGTCTTCTGGCCGACACGCGCGCGTTCAACATCGAAGTTGACGCGGCGCACCGGGCTGTAGATCGCGTCTACGGGCAGTTCACCGATTGGCAAACGGCCACGGTCCTCGGCAGGGCTAAAGCCGCGTCCGGTCTGTACCGTGAGTTCCATTTCAAGCTGGGCTTTGTCGGAATCGACGGTGAACAGGTAGAGGTCGGGATTGATGATCTCGACTTCAGGCGGACAAACGATGTCTGCGGCAGTTACCGTGCCTTCGCCATGCACTTCAAGGCGCAGACGGGCTGATTCGCCACTGAGCATCTTCAAACGCAGTTGCTTGACGTGCAAGATCAACTGCGTCATATCTTCCTTGACGTTGGGAATCGCGGAAAACTCGTGATGAACGTCCGAGACACGGATCGAAGTGACCGCCGCACCTGGCAGCGACGACAGCAAGACGCGCCGCAAGGCGTTGCCCACGGTAATGCCGTATCCCGCTTCCAGTGGACTGATGATGAAGCGTGCGTAATTGCGGGAACTGGCGTCACCTTCGATTTTCGGCAGCACCATGTTTGGTGTATTCACTCTTTGAACCTCCATGACCGGGGTAGGGGCTGGCTGACGTGCCCAGCCCGCTTGCAAACTGTTCGCGTTAGCGTGAATAGAATTCAACGATGAGCTGCTCATTCAAAGGTAGATCGATGTCGCGGCGATCCGGAAAGCGCACCACCTTCGCGGCGATGCCCTGGTTGCTCACGTCAATGGACAACCATTCCGGGGCCTTTGGACGTTCTTCCATGTACGAACGAATTTCGCGGAAATAGCGCAGGTTGCGGCTGCCGCCATGCACCGTGATTTCATCGCCAGCGCGGACACCATACGATGAGATGTTGGTGCGCACGCCGTTCACATCAAAGTGACCGTGTGTCACAAGCTGACGGGCGTGAGCGCGCGAATCGGCCAGGCCGAGGCGGTAAATCACGTTGTCCAGGCGGGTTTCCAGCAATCCCAGGAGGTTCGATCCGGTCAGACCAGGACGCTTTTGCGCCTGATCAAAGTAGCGATGGAACTGGCGTTCCAGGATGCCATAGATGCGGCGAGCCTTCTGCTTCTCGCGAAGCTGGGTTGAGTAGTCGGATGAGCGGCTCTTGCGGAATTGCGTATCTTTACCGTGCTGCCCAGGGGGATAAGTACGGCGTTCGACAGCGCACTTGGGGGACATGCAACGTGCCCCCTTGAGAAACAGCTTTTCGCCTTCGCGGCGGCAAAGCCGACAAACGGGTCCTGTATAACGGGCCAAGGCTTCCTCCACACACCTGTGTGTTTACACCGATAACGAACGAGTTGAGTTGTTAAGAATGGCTGCCAAGGCAAGCCTTGGCACCATACGGACGCGCCCGGTTTGGATTGCCGGTGCGCCCGCCAGATAATCTGCAAAATCAGGCGCTAGACGCGGCGCTTTTTGGGTGGACGCACCCCGTTGTGCGGGATGGGCGTCACATCGGTGATTGAGCGCACGCGCAGACCACTGGCCTGGATCGAGCGAATGGCGGCTTCGCGGCCCGGGCCAGGCCCTTTCACGAACACGTCCACTTCCTGCATCCCCTGTTCCTTGGCGGAATCGGATGCTTGCTGCGCAGCAACGCGGGCCGCATAGGGCGTGCTTTTGCGGCTGCCCTTGAAGCCTGCCGTTCCGGCGCTGGCCCATGAAACCACGTTGCCTTGCTGATCGCTCATGGAGACGATTGTGTTGTTGAACGTGGCGTGAATATGCGCCTGCCCGTAAGGGATACTCTTGCGGGTCTTTTTAGCCCCACCACGTCGCGGGCCAGTTCTTCTTGTTGGAGTTGCTCCAGCAGGTCTTCCCATTATTCCTCACCTGAAATTCCTATTGGTGGCGGCTCACATTTGGCCGCAGCCAAGCGGCGGAAAATTGTAACATAGTTTGCCAGGACTGTACAGGGCCGACCCACAGGCCGGCCCGTGATGGCTACTTCTTCTTTGCCCCACGACGACGACCACGTCCGGCCACCGTCTTCTTGATGCCTTTGCGGGTACGGGCATTGGTGCGCGTACGCTGGCCGCGAACCGGCAGTGCGCGGCGATGGCGCAGACCCCGGTACGAACCGATCTCACCCAGGCGCTTGATGTTGAGCTGCACCGTCCGGCGCAGTTCGCCTTCGACGCGATACTTTCCCACCTCATCACGCAGCGCCTGGACTTCCGCTTCGCTCAGGTCGCGGACACGGATTTCCGGGCTGACGTTCGCCGCCGACAGGATCGCGTTGCTGGTGGGACGGCCAATGCCGTATATGTAGGTTAAACCGATTTCGATGCGCTTGTCGCGTGGAAGGTCAACACCTTCGATACGAGCCATACTTTGTTACTCCTCAAAATGCCTTACGTTGCATTCGTTTACATTGTAGACGCGCTTCTGCACGTCCCTACAGTTTCTACCATAACGGCCATTTACGGAAGGGTCAGGATCAGCGGCTCGCTGTCGGTGACGGCAATGGTGTGTTCGCAATGCGCACACAGCGAACTATCCTTCGTGACCACTGTCCAGTGATCGTTCAGCACCTGGAGATCAGCCTTGCCGCTGATGACCATCGGCTCCAGTGCAATGGTCATGCCCGGCTTGCATGGGTAACTCCGCCAGCCCCGATTCTTCTGGCGAGCGGGCCACCAGTTGGGAACCTGCGGGTCCTCGTGCATATCGTGGCCGACGCCGTGCCCCGTATACTCGCGGGCGACGGTATAACCGCACGATTCGACATACTGCTGGATTGCCATTGAGATGTCTTTCGTCTCGTGGCCGACCCGCGCCGTGTTAATACCGATCCGGAGCGCTTCTTCCGTTACCTGGATCAGCCGCTGGGCCTCCGGGCTGATTTTGCCAACAGGGTGCGTTTGTGCCGCATCGCCGACAAAGCCCTTATAGGTCGCGCCTACATCCAGGCTCACGATGTCCCCTTCCTTCAAGACTCGCGATCCGGGGATGCCATGCACCAGTTCGTCGTTCACGCTGGCGTTGATGGCCGCCGGATAGGGATATTTGCCGCCCGGCGGATAGCCCAGGAAGGTCGGGATCGCATTATGTTTGCGGATCACGTCTTCGGCGATCTTGTTCAGTTCGCCGGTGGTGACGCCTGGCCTGACCGCCTCACGCATGGCAGCGTGCGCGCGGGCTACGATGCGCCCGGCCTCGCGCATGACGATGAGATCTTCGGGCGTTTTCAGGTACAGTCTTGCCATAGTTGATCCAGTTTACATTCCAAGGCAGGCCAGCAGGTCGGCGCTCACACGCTCGACGGACTGGTCAGCCTTGACTTCACAAACCGCGCCGCGTTTGCCGTAGCGGACCAGCAGTGGCTCGGTTTCGCTATGGAAGTCTGCGATCCGCTTCTGTGCTTTTTCCTCGGTATCATCCGGGCGTTGGATGAGTGGAGCGCCGTCAATGTCGCATACACCGGCGACCTTCGGTGGCTTAGATTTGACGTTGAAAACGTGGTCAGGGTTCTTGGAACACAGCCTGCGCGTGACGATCCGGTCAATCGCTTCAGCGTCGTCAAGCTTGAGATACAGCACGCGAGTGACCTGAGCACCGAACTCTTTGAGCAGTTCGTCCAGCCCTTCGGCCTGGGGTTGCGTGCGCGGGAAGCCGTCCAGGATGACGCCGTTTTTCGCATCGGGACGTGACAGGCGTTCGCGCACGACCTTCAGCGTGATCTCGTCAGAGATCAACTTGCCAGAGTTCATCACGGCCTGAATCTCGCGGGCCAGCGGCGTATCCAGCGTCTTCATCTCGCGGAACAGGTCACCCGTGCTGACGTGCGGGATACCCAGCTTGTTGACCAGGACTTTGGCCTGAGTCCCTTTGCCGGAACCCTGCACGCCTACGAGCAGCAGATAACGCGCCTGCGACTGAACCGTTGAATC
>DATGFK010000077.1:0-2381 GCA_035309185.1 Aggregatilineales bacterium | reverse complement strand
ATTCCGCGAGAACGTCCACCTGCCGAGACCTGCCTTCGAGAGCTGATCCTCGTCAGGACTGACTTGAACGGTAAAAACGCGGAGAGGGCCAACCCACTTCGCTGACCCGTCTAACTGAAAAGTTTCCCCACATTCGCTCAACGCTTGCTCTCTCATTTTGCCTCCGATTGACAAAATCCGGATAGAAATTTCCATTCACACAGCCGTCTGCATTCGGTATACTCATCCCGGCACAAATGTCTCTTTGCACTGTCCTCTTGAGCCATTGCTATCTTCGCAGGGAGGAATGTACGGCGTGCTTCAACTTCCAGAAATTCAATCGCTTCAGACATTATCGCGCGATGGGCGGCTGTTGTTCGCAACGCGAATGATCCGCATGTTCGCTTATGGCTCCATTGCAATCGTTTTGGGCCTGTACCTGGCTCAGGTTGGCCTGAGCGACACGCAGATCGGTCTGGTCTTAAGCCTGACCCTCCTCGGCGATGCGGCCATCTCGCTGCCGATCACCATCATCGCGGATCGCCTCGGACGACGCCGGATGTTGATTGCGGGGTCAGGACTGATGATCTTCGCTGGCGTTGTCTTCGCCCTGACGAGCAATATCACGCTGTTGATCATTACGGCGATTATTGGCACCATTAGCCCGAGCGGCAATGAGGTCGGGCCATTCCTCGCCGTAGAGCAGGCAGCGCTGCCGCAAACCACGACGGACAAACAGCGAACGCAGGTGTTCGCCTGGTATAGTTTGCTAGGGTCAATCATGACCGGCCTGGGTTCGCTTACTGCCGGGTTGGTAGCGCAGACCTTGCAGAATGCAGGGCAAGCCCCGCTGGTCAGTTACCGGGTGGTCATCGTTGGCTATGCGTTGTTGGGCGCAGTCCTGGGCGTCATGTTCACTCGCCTTTCGCCTGCCGTCGAGATACAGTCAGCGCAAGGGCCGGTCACGCTGCAAAGCCTCTTCGGGCTGAAGCGCTCACGCGGAATCGTGACACATCTATCGTTATTATTTATGATTGATGCCTTTGCCGGAGGATTGGTCGTCCAGAGCCTGGTCGCGCTATGGTTTAACCGTCGCTTTGGCGTTGATCCGGCGGTGATCGGCGCGATCTATTTTGGGGCGAATTT
This sequence comes from Aggregatilineales bacterium, assembly GCA_035309185.1. Taxonomy (GTDB): domain Bacteria; phylum Chloroflexota; class Anaerolineae; order Aggregatilineales; family UBA2796; genus DATGFK01. The sequence goes on along the minus strand of DATGFK010000077.1, from coordinate 1,256 downwards.
CTTTGCGGGCCTGTCGGCGTTGGCGGCGGCGAGGGTCGCTGCGCGGTATGGCCTGGTCAACACGATGGTTTTCAGTCACGTGCCGTCGAACATTCTTCTAATTCTGGTGCCACTCATGCCAACACTGCCGCTGGCTATTCTCGTGTTGCTGGCGCGTTTTAGCATTTCTCAAATGGATGTCCCGACTCGCCAATCTTACACAGTGGCGGTGGTAGACCCCGACGAACGCTCTGCCGCTAACGGAATTACCAACCTTGCCCGGACTACTGCGGCGGCGCTATCGCCAGCCGCTACTGGCGCGCTGTTCAGCGCTGGAGGCATCTGGATCAGTGCGCCGTTTATCCTGGCAGGTGGCATGAAGCTGGTCTATGACTTCTTGCTATATCGCAGTTTCGTCACGGTCAAGCCGCCAGAAGAGATCAAGAGTTAGTTCGCGTTACAGCTATCACCCTTCTGATGTTGGTTGTGCCGACAAGAGTTACTTTTACAAGTATAATGGGGCGGCTGGCCTGCTTTCCCACTGAGGAAATTTGTCCCCTGACCCTGTATTTTGTGGGTTAATTATTCATATCGGTTAAGGAGCGAGGGCGCACCAGGCGCCAAAGCCTATGGCTGTAACTTCGGTAATTGATGAGAAGCTGATCCAGGATCAACCTCACGCAGTCGAGGAAGAAGCGTCTGTCGCGGCGCAATCAGCGCCGAGCGTGATCGTGTCGCTGGAACTGATTGTCTACATTGTTCTACTATTGTTTGCGTTGACTGCGCGCTTGCCAGAACTCGGCACGATCCCGCTCAGTGACGGCGAGGCCCACGAGGCGCTGGCAGCCCTGCGCGCGCTCGGCACGTCGCCCGGTTTGACGCCGACCATCGCGCATAACCCGCTGATGTTCGCTGCGAACACAGTCACGATGGCTATCTTCGGCAATGATACGGCAACAGCCCGTTTACCTACGGTGCTGGTCGGCCTGCTGATCATTGCTCTGCTAATGCTTTTCCGGCGCTGGTTCGGACGGGCTAATACGCTCATCGCGGCGGCACTCCTGACGATCTCCCCGGTGCTCCTGCTTGCCTCGCGAACCATGAGCGGAAGTGTGTGGGCGCTGGCGCTGGCGATCTTGGCCGCCTATGGTATTGGACGCTACGTTGAGTCGTGGCGCGTGCCCTATGCATTGGCTGCGGCTACAACCTGCCTGTTCCTGGTGTTCATGGCAGAACCCGGCGGATTCATCACCTTCCTGGGTCTGGCGGGCGGATTG